>NZ_JAIWOI010000285.1 GCF_020217005.1 Rheinheimera sp.
ACTACTTCAAATGGCTTATCTTTATGCTGAGTAAAACTGATACTGCCGACACCATGTGACAAGGTGATTTGTTCACCTAATCGGTACCCAAGTTTTTCCGCGACCACAGAGCCAATAACCGCCTGATACACACCAGCAAACACCTTACCCTGAGCCAATTTAAGCGGCTGTTTTTCGCCATACTGGTAATATTTAAAATAATCCTCGTTGGTGCCAATCACCCGGTAACCCCGGTGCGAATCGCCCAGAGAAAGCGGAATACTCCAGGCAACCTGAGGATGTTTTTTTACCTGCTGATAGTTCTGCCAACCTATATTGTTGGTGGCATTACCAATACGAAATACTGAATACAGCAATAAATTCAGTTGGCTGGAACGGGCTCCTACAATCAGATCTGTGCCAGACACTGTGCTGGTAAAACTGCTTTTGGCTTCATGGCGAATATGATCAATACCCAACAACAAGGCAATACTGATGGTTAATGAAATAACCGTCATCAACACTGTGCCTTTGCGATTCCATAAACTGGCTCTGGCCAACTGCATTAACATGGCTGGACTCCTTTGTTTAACTGCTCCATATCCAGCTCAAATTTGAAATAACTGCGTAATGCCGGATCATGACTGACAAAAACCACCGTAGTGCCGCACAGCTCTGCTTCGGCCAGCATTAGCTGCATAAATGCATCTCTGTGCTTATGATCCAGTGCTGAGGTAGGTTCATCGGCAATAAGCAAAGCAGGTTGACTTAATAAGGCGCGGGCTATAGCCACCCGCTGCTGTTGTCCGACACTTAATTGATTGGCAGGTGCTTGCCACAACTGCTGCTCCAAACCCAGCTTCTGTAATAAGTAGCGGGCACGTTGCTCAGCCTGTGGAATTTTTTTTGCAAAGGCGCTGACCAATAAAACATTTTGCAGCACTGTTAAATAAGGGATCAGATTTAACTGCTGAAAAACCACACCTATAGCAGAGGCCCTTAATTGATCTCTTTTAGCGCCTGACAATTCAGCCATCGACTGACCAGCTATCAGAATATCACCTTGTTTGCAGGGGTATATGCCAGCTAATAAATTCAACAAAGTGGTTTTGCCTGAGCCGGACGAGCCATAGACAAATAAATGTTGGCCTTGCCCGAGTTGTAGTTGTGGGATATCCAATAATGGCGGCTGGCCGGGCCAACTGAACAGCAAAGATTTGAGTTCAAGTGCCGGAATTTTCAGGTCTGTGTGCTCTGACATTACAATGCTCATGTTATGATACGGCTTCTTTTGTGACCTTATAACATATGCAGAGGCAGAGGCTCCAATGGTTAAATCGTTATACATGGCATTAATTCTGACTTTGGTCGCATTTACTGCGATACCAGCAAAAGCAGAAGACTATAAAGCATTGGAATGGACTGATTTATTGCCGGAAGAAGATCTGAAAAAGATGGAACAACTGCCGGAAATTAATCATGAAGGTGGCGAAGCTCCGGCTGGTGGTGCGCTGAATCAGGCTTTTGGTAACCAGGATCCAGCTGCCGCAGCCTGGAATGAAGTGTTGATGTCAGCCAAGGTTAAAGCTGAACTGAATAACAAAAAAGTAAAGGTGCCAGGCTTTATTGTGCCGGTCGAATACGATGCCGATCAAAACGTAACAGCGTTCTTTTTAGTGCCTTATTTTGGTGCCTGTATCCATGTGCCACCACCACCACCAAATCAGATTATTTTTGTTACCAATAAGCAAAAAATTAAAGGCGACATGATTTATTCACCATTTTGGATCAGTGGTACTTTAACCACTGAATCCATGAGTCATGATTTAGCCAAATCAGCGTATTCGATGAAAGCAGATAAAATCGAAGAATACACCTACGAGTAATATAAACTCAGTCAGAAAAAAACCGGCGATGCCGGTTTTTTTCTGATGAAAACAGCTTACTGAGCGACCAGAGGCACTGTCACTCTGTCTGGCTGCCACTGCGCAGCTCCTTGTTCACCATTCACTATCCACTGCACTGAAACTTGTTCTACTCCCGCTGCAATCTCAGCTAAATCAAGCGTCAGAGCCTGTAATCGGGCTGGGTTTTGACAGACTAAGGTGTAGTTTGCATTTAGATCTGCATGTTGCGGTTTGGTTGTGCGGTCGGCTGTTAAATCAGAACTGATATCTGTGCCTGTCACAGTACAGTTGGCTTGTGCATCAAAACTAAACCATTGAACGCTGGTAAAATCTGCAATCATTTTCTCTACCAGCTGGCGCTCTGAATCATCTTTGACCTGATGTTCAAAACCAACAATATTGGCGGTAGGAGTGACAAAGGCGAGTTCTGCTTCATTACCTTCCAGCACAAAAGTCAAAACGGCCTGACCATGGGTATGGCTGCCATGTTCTTCGTGTTGATGCTCCTGCGCTGTTGCAGAGTTAACAAACAGACTCGCTCCAAGCAACAAGCCTGATACCATTGTTTTACTGTTCACAAAGATCCACTCCCTCGCAAAAATTTCAGCCTTATCATAACCCCGGCACCCAGAATATATGCGCTTTGATTTCACCTTTTATCGCAGTTTTTTGTCAATCTAACCCTATAGTCAGTTTTAAACTAAGACTGATCTGGTCCAGCGCCATTGCCGTATCAAAAACCAAAATAATGGTAATAGCAAATGGCAAAGTTAATTCTGGTGTTAGGTGATCAGCTCAGCCCAGCCCTGTCCTCGTTACGTGACCTGCAAGCGGCCGACAGAGTATTAATGGCAGAAGTCGCCAGCGAGGCCAGTTATACCCCACATCACAAACAAAAAATTATTCTGATCTTTAGCGCCATGCGCCATTTTGCTGCTGTATTGCAGCAGCAAGGCATTAATGTCAGTTATCTGGACTACCAGCAGAAAATCAGCAGCCTGACTGAAGCTGTAGCTATTGAACTTGCCAGACACCCAGAGCTGGAGCAAATTTGCCTGACCGAATGCGGCGAATATAGGTTAGAGCAGGAAATTTTAAGCTGGCAGGCGTTATTTCAGCGTCCTGTGCAGCAACTGGAAGACGATAGATTTATTGCCAGTAAGGCGATGTTTCGGCATTGGGCTTTGGATCGCAAGCAGTTCAGGATGGAATACTTTTACCGCGAAATGCGCCGTTACACCGGCCTGTTAATGCAGGACGGTCAGCCAGTGGGCGGTCAGTGGAATTTTGATGCCAGCAACAGAAAAGCTATGCCGGCAAAACAGCAGCTGCCAGACATACTGAAGTTCGAGCCCGACGATATTACTGCACAAGTCATCACTCTGGTTAAACAGCAATTTCCAAATAATATGGGCAATGCCGACACTTTTAGCTACGCCGTCACAGGTAAACAGGCACGTCAGGCTTTTTTACATTTTCTGGAGCATCAGTTGCCACTTTTTGGTGATTATCAGGACGCGATGCAGCTGAATGAACCTCACCTTTTCCATAGCATTTGCTCGATGTACTTAAACTGCGGTCTGCTGGATGTGCGCTGGGTCTGCCAAAAAGTAGAGCTGGCCTATAAAGAAGGCAAAGTTCCGCTCAATGCAGCCGAAGGTTTTATTCGCCAATTGATTGGCTGGCGTGAGTTTGTCCGCGGCTTGTATTGGCTGCTGATGCCCGACTACAAAGAGCGCAACTTTTTAAATGCCAACAGGGCTTTGCCAGCTTATTACTGGACTGGCGATACTAAAATGCGCTGTATGCAACAAGCCATCAGCCACACCATAGACCATGCCTACTCTCACCATATACAGCGCCTGATGGTGACTGGCAACTTTGCGCTGCTGGCAGGTTTATCGGTCGAGGAGGTCTGCAATTGGTATCTGGCGGTCTACGCTGACGCCTATGAATGGGTAGAACTGCCTAACACACTGGGCATGGCACTGTTTGCTGATGAAGGCGTGCTGGCATCTAAACCTTATGCGGCCAGTGGCAAATACATTCAACGCATGAGTAATTACTGCAAAAGTTGCGCTTATGATGTGGCTGAAACCACAGCTCCAACCGCCTGCCCTTTTAACGCTTTGTATTGGAACTTCCTGGAACGTAATCAGGCTTTGCTGTCCGGCAATGCCCGTATGCAACTGAGTTATCAGAACTGGCACCGAAAGTCGGACGAAGAGCGTGCACAAATCACGGCCAAAGCCGAGCAGTTGCTGATCCATCTGGAGCAGCTATGAAACGCGCTTTGGTACTGCTGAATCAGGCGATACGCTGGCAGGATAATCTGCTGCTTGCAGAGCAACCCGGCTTTGATCAGTTAATTGCTGTGTTGATACTTGACCCGGCTGAATACTTGAATGCCGAGTACGGTATAAAACGCGCCAGTACGCTGCGCCTGCAAAGTCAACTCAGACTGCTGCTGGACTGGCAGCAGCAATGGCAACAACAAGAATTGGTGTTGCATCTGCGTATAGGTGACACCAGCTTGTGCCTGCAACAGCTGGCGCAGCACTATCAGACGGACTCTTTAATAGCGGCAGAACCCACAGCACCTGAGCAGTACCAGCAGCTGCAAAATTGTGGTTTAAGCTTAAAACTGTACGATCTCAATAGTTTGCTGCAACACCAGCTCAGACCGGATCTGGCCACATTACCAAAAAGCTTTTCAGCCTTCAGGCGGCAGCGTGAACCAAAGCTACTGGTGCACCAGCCGAAATTTTACAGCATTTCTTCACAGTTTTATGGCGAACCTGAGCAGGCACTGGATCAAAGCAGCAAGGATTTTATCAGCCAGCACCATAATCCAAATGCAGTACTGCTAAACGAAGCAGCAGCATTAGAGCGCCTGGAGCAGTTTATCTGGCAACAACGCGCAGTAACGCACTACAAACAAAGCCGCGATGCCCTGGATGGCCGATGGAACAGCAGTTTATGGAGTTTCTATCTGGCCAATGGCTGTTTATCGGCCTGCTTTGCCTGGCAGCAAGTGCTGGATTTTGAACAGCAACAGCTGGCTAATGAATCCACCTACTGGATCCGCTTTGAGCTGCTGTGGCGCGAGTATTTTCGTTGGCAAATGCGCCAGCATGGCCGAGCCTGGTTTAGCAAAAATGCCTTTCGCCCGCCGCTGGACTTCTCAGCACCGCATGCAGACAGGCGCTTTGAACTCTGGTGTAAAGGCCAAACCGGCCTGCCTTTTGTCGACGCTAATATGCGGATGTTAGTGCAAACAGGCTGGATGTCGAACCGGGGCAGACAGAACGTCGCCAGCTATCTGATTTTTGAGCTGCAGCAAGACTGGCGTTTAGGTGCTGCTTTTTTTGAGCAACATCTGCTGGACTATGATTGCGCCAGTAACTGGTGCAACTGGGCTTATATTGCAGGGGTTGGCAACAGCGGTGCCCGGCAGTTTAACCAAATCAAACAAGCCTTAACTCATGATCCGGACGGCGATTTTGTCCGGCGTTGGTTGCCGGAAAAAACCGCAGCTGGCGCTTTAGTGCACTGGCCTGAAGCTAAAGTCATAGTGCAGGATTTTTGGCGGCCCTATCTTCAGCAGTTGAAGCATAAAGCATGATCAGTCTGGTCTGGTTTAAACGCGACTTGCGGCTTGATGACCACGGTCCCCTGACCGATGCAGCACGTCAGGGTGCTGTTTTGCCTTTGTATATTATTGAACCTGACTACTGGCAGCAGCCGGACACGTCAGTCAGGCAGTGGCTTTTTGTCGAGCAAAGCCTGCAGCTTTTGGATCAACAACTGACCGCCTTAGGCCAACCTCTGCTGGTGGTCAAAGGCCCTGCCACTCAGGTGATCCGTCAGTTATGTCAGGAGTTTCCAATAGCACAGGTGCTTAGCCATGAAGAAACAGGCAATTTATGGACCTTTCAGCGCGACTTAGCCGTCAAACAGTTACTCAAAGACTTGGCCATTCCGTGGCGGCAGTATCGCCAGCACGCGGTGTTTCGGACTTTAACCAATAGGGATTTGTGGACAGAGCAGGCCGATCTGTATTTATCAGGCACCTTGTACCGCAGGCCTGACGCTTTACCTTTTCTCTGCCACAGCAGACAACCGCAGCAGCCATTCCGGCCGCAACGTGCCTTGGATTTGCCGCCTTGTAGTGCAGGCCAAACTGCTTTTGCTTTAACTGATACAGTGCAGAGTTTTTTTAGTCACAGAGCCAAAGACTACAGCCGGCATATTTCGTTGCCTGATAAAGCGCGGCATAGCAGCTCACGCTTGAGCCCATATCTGGCCTATGGCCAATTGAGTTTAAGAGCCTTACAGCAACAAACCCTGCGCAGCATCAAGCAACAACCCACCTTCAGTTTTGGCTTGTCGTCTTTTTACAGCAGATTGCGCTGGCATTGTCATTTTATTCAAAAGCTTGAATCAGATCCGCTGATAGAAACTGAAGCCCTGCATCCGGGTTATGCCCGATTGCGCAAGCAA
The DNA here is from genome assembly GCF_020217005.1 of Rheinheimera sp. Lineage (GTDB taxonomy): Bacteria > Pseudomonadota > Gammaproteobacteria > Enterobacterales > Alteromonadaceae > Pararheinheimera. Next base: position 6,390 of record NZ_JAIWOI010000285.1, read on the forward strand.
GATTTTAACAGCGACTGGTTTTGGGCCTGGTCTCATGGTTATACCGGTTATCCGCTGATTGATGCCTGTATGCGCAGCTTACTGGCGACAGGCTGGCTGCACTTTCGCGCCCGCGCTATGTTAGTCGCCTTTGCCTGTTATCACTTGTGGCTGGACTGGCGTCCTGTGGCTTTGCATCTGGCTCAGTGTTTTGTCGACTATGAACCAGGCATTCACTACCCACAAATTCAGATGCAAGCCGGTACCACAGGCATCAACCCTAACCGGATGTACAATCCTGTGCTACAAAGCCAGCAAAAAGACCCGCAAGGCCACTTTATCCGCCGTTGGTGCCCTGAATTGCGTTTAGTCCCAGACAGCTGGCTGCACCAGCCCTGGTTAATGCCTCTGGCACTGCAGCAGCAGTATGCTTGTGTTTTGGGCAGAGATTACCCTATGCCAGTGGTTGAGCTGCAACAAGCAATGCGACTGGCTAAACAGCGCCTGACCGAATGCAAGCAGCAACAAGATCCACTCTGGTGGCGGGAACAAAAACGTCAGGTGGTGCAGCGTCACGCCAGCAGAAAACGTTCATCCAAACGCAGTAAAGCTTCGACAACAGACAAGACGCAATTGAGCTTAGATCTGAACGAGTAAGACTTTTCTTAAGCAAATTGCGTTATGCTGGAGTCAATCAGAGTAAAAAGGATAGCGTTATGACCATCTTTGTCAGTCAACATACTGCAGGGCAATTGCGCCAAACCATTCAGATCCATGACCATCAGATCAATGCAGACTTAACGCAGGCTGCTGGTGGCACAGACACTGGGCCAGATCCACATGATTTATTTGATGCAGCTATAGCGACCTGCAAAGCCATGACTTTGCAGCTCTATGCCAAACGCAAAAATATCCCGCTGCACGAAGTGAAAGTGGCGATCGAAAGAGACGATAGCGCTGAGCAAAAAGGCCTGTATCAATTGCACGTCAGCCTGGAGTTAACAGGAGATTTAACGGCTGAGCAGCGGCAACAATTGCTGGCGATAGCAGATAAATGCCCTATCCATAAATTAGTAACTCAGGCTGATGTTCAGGTCCATACCAGCCTGAAACCAGAAGCATTGCCAGCTACCGCCGGCGAACCACTGATCATTCAGCCACAGCAGCGGGATATTGGTTTTATCATCAGACGATTATTGCCAGCCAAAGCGCAGCGTCGTGTCGGGCCTTTTATTTTTGTTGATCATATGGGCCCAGCGACTTTTGCAGCAGGCACTACTGAAGGTGATGTGCGTCAACATCCCCATATTGGCCTGGCCACTGTGACCTATTTGTTCTCCGGAGCCATGTACCATAGTGATACTTTAGGCACCAGACAACGTATTGAACCAGGTGCCATTAATCTGATGCGCGCTGGTCGCGGTATAGCTCACTCAGAGCGCATACCAGCAGATATCCGTGAGCAACAGCTTCAGGTGGAAGGTATGCAAATCTGGTTGGTACTGCCTGAAGACGAGGCTGAATCAGAGCCGTCATTCCAGCATTATCCCGCGGCTTTGTTTCCGGCTATTCAGGTACCGGGTAGCGAAATCAGAGTCTTATTAGGGGAATACTTCTCCCAAAGTTCAGTGGTTAATTTTCCATCGCGCTGTTGTTATGCCGAGCTAAAACTGGATCCATGCAGTAGCCTGGCTTTACCTAAATCAGAACAGCAGCTGGCAATTTATCTGGCCAAAGGCTCGTTAAAACAACCCGCACTGAGCGCCGGGCAAATGCTGGTGATGACCGAGGATTTAACTGTTGTAGCTGGTGATGACGGCGCACATTTTATGGTACTGGGTGGTGATCAGGTCCCGGATCCTGTGCTGCTAAACTGGAATTTTGTCGCCAGAACTCCAGAGCGTCTGGCGCAAGCCAGAGACGACTGGAATTCAGGTCAGTTCCCTCGTCTGACTGATGACGCTGAGTGGATCCCAGCGCCTTAACCTTGCTATTTGCTTTTCCGCGCCGCCTGATACCATGCAGGCGGTTGCTGGTCCAGCCATAACACCACCTGACTCAAAGTGACAAACATCGCCTGCAAAAAATCAGGATTTATCCGTTGCCAGTCATCTTTGACGCTGTGATAGTCAGCGTGAGGGTCAACTCCAAAATACAGAAATGGAATACCGGCTTTACGAAATGCAGCATGATCACTGGCATTAGCCCAGTCTGTGCCTGACTGCCCCTGCGCCTTGCCCTGACGTCTTAATTTCAGCTTCAGCGCAAAAGACTGTTGTTTAACATAGTCGCTCACACCAGGCAAAGAACGGGCGCCGTACAGATAGAGCAAATTCTTCTTTTCTCCCCGACTCAGCATATCCAGGTTCAGATTCAAAACTATCTGGTCCAAAGGAACTGGCGCTTGCTTCAGTAAAGCTTTAGCACCAAACAAGCCATTTTCTTCCGCATCTGTGGCGACAAAAATATAACTGTAGGCGGGGCATTGTTGCTGAAACTTACTGGCCAAAGCCAGCATAGTAGCAACCCCTGAAGCATTATCGTCAGCGCCATTGTAGACTGACCGCCCTGTCATCCCCAGATGGTCATAATGAGCTGTGACTACTATGTAGGAATCCGGATAGCTGCAACCTTTTATCCAACCGAGTAAATTAATGCCCTGCTTTTGGCTAAAACCTAGAGTGTAATAAAAGGGCTGGCTGAAGTTGTCCGTGAACGAATTCAGTTTCAGCTGTTGAAAGCGCTGAGTAATGTAGTCACGCGCCAACGCAGCACCGGGTTGACCTGTTTTCCGGCCTTGCATCCGATCTTCTGACAGGGCCCTGATATCCTGCAGCAACAGTTGTTCAGTTGCTGCAGCAAAGGCTTGAATACAGAACAGATAGCCAACACAGCACAACGTCAGGCGACAACATAATTTTTTCATCCAGGCCCAAACCTTTGGCTAATACTGTTTTGCTGCTGTTTGCAATGATTGCAACTTAGACTGATACCTGGCTCTTTCCTGAGCTCCGGGAGCAAACCTTTTCGCCTGCAGCAGATAACGCTCTGCAGAGGCTGGCTCTCCTAATTGATAATAAGCCTTTGCTAAACCCGCCATAGCTTCTGACCCTTTGTCATTCAGTTTCAGACTGTACTGAAAATGCCTGATGGCTTTGTGCAATTCCTGGTTTTGCATAGCTTCGTTGCCCAGCATAATGTGGTAATAAGGGTTTTCCAGTCTTTGTTTGAGCACACTACGCTGCAACTCTGCAGATTTCTCCATCTTCCCTGTTAACTGGTATAACAAAGCTAAATTTGATTTACTGTTGATGGACTCAGGGTCTAATCTGAGTGCAATAAGGTAAAGCTGTTCTGCTAAATCCAGTCTGTCTTTCATCCGATACAAAACTGCTATGTTATTCCAGCTTTCGGACGAATTAGGATCAACTAAAACTGCAGCTTTAAAATACGCATAGGCCAGATCATAGTTTTTCGCGATCATCGCCTGAGCCGCTTTGTTATTATAAAACATCGCTACAATCTGAGGTTTTTTCAGACTATGAACGGGAAAATGACTTTTATTCGTTTCCAAATCAAAATCAATCACATACCCAAATTGCTCATAACTTAACTGTCCGGCCAGAGACTGA
>NZ_JAIWOI010000286.1 GCF_020217005.1 Rheinheimera sp.
CTGCTTCCTCCTGACACCTTTAAATTCACATGGCCATTGAGCAAGCTCACTCCCTGCACATGAGTCCAGTACTCCGGAATTTGTACGTCCTGAAAGGTCACATCTAAATTAGCCATTTTCGACAGGCTATAGGCCAAAATAGTCAAAGATAAACAGTTTGCCTGATGACGGGCTAAAGTCTCAGTTGCGGTCAGGGTAGCGCTATTGTCATAGGTAATGCTTTTCCCTTTCAGAAAAAAAATATAATTGAGCAACGCATCTGTTTTTTCGCGTGCAGAACGCAGAGGTTTCACCATACGTTTCATATCAGAAATCGCGTAGTCGGGCAGCGCAAATATTTCTTGCTCTGTTTCTATCTCATCAGCAGACATAGGCAAAAACAATTCATCAACCAGATACTGACGGGGATCGTCGTTCAGTTTTGGCGCCGATGTTTGACTACATCCCGCATTAAGCAAAAGCAATAGACCGCATACACAACTTAAGGTAATTCTTTGCATTTGATTCTCCGACCAGAAGCTTCATAACTCTGGGAAATAGAGAGACTAGTTCCACTTGTACTATAGAACACTGCGGCTGTTATGGTAATCAGCTTTCACTTCCGCCTGCCCCCTATTTCCTTCCGTTGGCGTCATCTCTTTACAGACAATCACCAAACCTGAATTTGCACATTTATCAGTTTTGCACTATTAATCAAAGATTCAACTATGTTCGATTTTTAAGCAGGGGTAACTTTCAATGGAGCAGACGTTACTTTCGCCCTTAGTTCACGAAAAAATCCGCCATCTCCACCCTGGGTCTGTAGTGGATTTACAATTCTCCCAGCCCAGCAGCTTAAGGATCCGAACCTCCCTGGTGGGGTATGAGAAAAGCCGATATCTGATCCTGAAATTGCCGCCACAAGTTATAGAAGGCGGTTACAAAGACATCTTCGTCGAAGGAAATATGACTGTAGTGCGTTGTTTGCTTGAAGGAGAACTAGGCGAGTGCATCGCCTTTAAAGCCATGATTAAGACGATTTCTCATCACCCTGTACATCTGCTGTTTCTGGAGTATCCACAGCATATTGAAAATAGATCGTTGCGCGCAAAACAGAGGGTGCGTGCATTTATTCCTGCTTATGTTAATCCGGTTCAACAAGGGGCTTTGCCTGAAACCTTTTCGTTGTATAACGGCTTTGTGATCGATATTTCGCCTTGTGGCTGCCGTTTCTCAATAAAAACTCCAGCAGAAGCAGATCAAATTAATAAGGTATCTGTTTTAATGGAACTGCTGATCCCGGGAGAAGAGGAACGCATTCAAATCCCCGGAGAGATTATGAACTGCCATCAGGAACTACAGGAATTGTCTTTAGGCATTAAATTCGAATTGCCGGAACGACAGGTAGCGAAAATGCTGCAGCGTTTTATCGTCGACCCGGCCATCGCCAGTTAATGAAATGGGGCAGCGGAACTGCCCTACTATTATCCCAGGTTTGGCGCTAACCAGCTGTCAGCTTGCACTGCAGTCCAGCCTTTTTTCGCAGCATATTCATCTTTTTGGTCAGTACCAATTTTGCTGACCGCAAAGTACTTACTATCCGGGTGGGCAAAGTACCAGCCACTGACGGCGGCACCAGGCCACATGGCGTAGCTTTCAGTCAACTGAATACCGGTTTGAGCCTCTACATCCAATAACTGCCACAAGGTGCCTTTTTCGGTATGTTCAGGACAAGCAGGGTAACCAGGAGCAGGCCGGATCCCCTGATACAGCTCACGAATAAGCTGCTCGTTATCCAGAGCCTCATCCGGCGCATAACCCCAGAATTCCCGCCGCACCTTCATATGCAGATATTCAGCTAAGGCTTCAGCTAAACGATCAGCTAAGGCTTTAACCATAATGCTGTTGTAATCGTCATGCTGAGCAGCAAATTCAGCAGCCAGCTCATCAGCACCAAAACCTGTGCTGACAGCAAAACCGCCGATATAGTCGGCAATCCCAGAACCCACAGGCGCAACAAAGTCAGCTAAGCAGCAGTTTGGATTGTCGTTACGCAGCTGCAGCTGCTGGCGTAAATTCAACAATCGGCAGCGCTCTGTCGTTCTGCTTTCATCTGTGTAGACAATAATGTCATCGCCGTCGCTATTGGCGGGAAAGAAGCCAAATACCGCTTTGCCCTGCACTTTCTTCTGTTGGATCATCAAGTCAAGAATAGCATTGGCGTCTTTGTGGACACGACGTGCTTCCATGCCCACTTCAGGGTGATTCAGAATAGCCGGAAACTTACCAGACAACTGCCAGGTCAGGAAAAACGGCGTCCAGTCGATGTAATCGCGTAGCACCTCTAAATCCACATCCTGCCATAAATGCACACCAGGCTGTTGCGGTGCCGCGGCCACTTTGGTTAAATCCAGCTGGAATTTATTGGCCCGAGCCTGCTCCAGCGTCAATAACTTCTCGCCTGGACGGCTGCGGGCATGCTGGTCACGGGCTCTGTCGTATTCGTCATTGACCCGTTCTAAAAAGGCCGGTTTGTGTTCTTTGCTTATAAGCGACTGCACCACTGAGACACTACGCGATGCGTTTGGTACATAGACCACACCATGCGGATAATTCGGTGCAATTTTGATGGCAGTGTGGGCTTTGGATGTCGTAGCGCCACCAATTAACAGCGGAATATCAAAACCTAAGCGAGTCATTTCTTTGGCGACGTGCACCATCTCATCCAAAGACGGCGTAATAAGGCCAGACAAGCCGATAATATCCACATTCAGTTCTTTGGCTTTTTGCAGCAAGGTGGCGCAAGGCACCATGACACCAAGGTCTATCACTTCATAGTTATTACACTGCAGTACTACACCGACAATGTTTTTACCTATATCGTGCACATCGCCTTTCACTGTCGCCATCAGCACTTTGCCTTGAGCCTGAGCACCTGTGCCGGCTTTTTCCAGCTCAATAAAAGGCTGTAAATAGGCCACAGCTTTTTTCATCACCCGGGCAGATTTAACCACCTGAGGCAGGAACATTTTACCTTCACCAAATAAGTCGCCGACCACGTTCATGCCGTCCATTAGCGGACCTTCAATCACATGCAAGGGACGTTCAACAGTTAAGCGGGCTTCTTCAGTATCCTGATCAATAAAGTCGGTGATGCCTTTGACCAAGGCATGTTCCAGACGTTTATGCACAGGCCAGGCACGCCAGGCTTCGTCTTCTTTGACGGCCACAGCGCCATCGCCTTTAAATTCAGCGGCGATGTCCAGTAAACGCTCTGTCGCATCGTCACGGCGGTTTAAGATCACATCTTCAACCCGCTCACGCAGCAGTTCTGGAATATCGTCATACACCGCCAACTGACCTGCGTTGACTATGCCCATGTCCATACCAGCGCCTATGGCATGGTATAAAAACACTGAGTGCATAGCTTCCCGCACCGGATCGTTACCGCGGAACGAAAAGGAAATATTAGACACACCACCAGAGATCTTAGCGTAAGGGCATAATCGCTTGATTTCACGGGTCGCTTCAATAAAGTCGACCGCATAATTGTTATGCTCTTCGATACCTGTTGCGACGGCGAAAATGTTCGGGTCAAAGATGATATCTTCAGGTGGGAAACCAATCTGATTGACCAGAATATCGTAGGCACGCTGACAGATTTCGACTTTACGCTCTTTGGTATCAGCCTGACCTTTTTCATCAAAGGCCATCACGACGACGGCAGCACCGTAACGGCGTAACAATTTAGCCTGATGTAAAAACGGCTCTATGCCTTCTTTCAGCGAAATGGAATTGACCACAGGCTTACCCTGAATACATTTCAGCGCCGCCTCTATCACCTCCCATTTGGACGAGTCGACCATAATTGGCACTCGGGAAATGTCTGGCTCAGAGGCTAATAAATTCAGATAACGCACCATGGCCGCCTTGCTGTCGAGCATGGCTTCGTCCATGTTGATGTCGATGATCTGCGCACCGTTTTCGACTTGTTGACGGGCGACGTCTAAAGCTTTTTCGTATTCGCCTTCTAATATCAGCTTTTTAAAACGGGCTGAGCCTGTGACGTTGGTGCGTTCACCAACGTTAATAAAACGGGCTTGTTGTCGCATTACCACTCCAGACCAAAAGCTTCTAAACCAGACAAATGAAACTGGTGCGTTTTCTGTTTTGGCTGCCGGGCTGGCAAGCCTGCAACTACATCGCTGATCGCTTTAATATGTGCAGGCGTAGTGCCACAACAACCACCGACAATATTTAAAAAGCCCTGCTCTGCCCAGTCAGCTATTTCTTTGGCCATCTCAGTAGCACCTAAATCGTATTCGCCAAATTCATTCGGCAAACCGGCGTTTGGATGCACTGAAACATAACATTCTGAAATACCTGACAACGTCTCAACGTAAGGCCGCAATAAATCCGGGCCTAAAGCACAGTTCAAACCAAAACTGACAGGCTCTACATGAGAAAGTGAATGATAAAAAGCTTCAGTGGTCTGGCCGGACAAAGTACGACCTGAAGCGTCAGTGATAGTGCCAGAGATCATCACAGGCAAACTGTAGCCTAGCTCGTCAAAAACCTTCAGCACAGCAAAAGCAGCAGCTTTAGCATTTAAGGTATCAAAGATGGTTTCCAGCATAATAATGTCAGCCCCACCTTCAATCAGCGCATGAGTGGATTCAGAGTAGGCAGTGACTAAGGTATCAAAGTCGACATTACGGAAACCCGGGTCGTTCACATCAGGTGATATAGAAGCAGTTCTGTTGGTTGGACCTAACACACCAGCGACAAAACGGGGTTTATCCGGTGTGCTGTATTCATCACAAGCACGGCGTGCCAAAGCAGCCGACTCTCGATTGATGCGCGCTGATAAATGCGACATCTCGTAGTCCGCCATCGCAATAGGAGTAGCGTTGAAGCTATTGGTTTCGAGAATATCAGCACCAGCAGCTAAATACTGGCGATGGATATCCAGAATAAGTTCGGGTTTGGTCAGCACCAGCAAGTCGTTATTGCCTTTCAGATCGGTTGACCAGTCGGCAAACTCAGTGCCGCGGTAATCTGCTTCCTGCAATTTATACTGTTGGATCATAGTGCCCATAGCACCATCTAATACCAGAATACGCTCCGCCAACAGCGCACGAAGGGCGTCCGGAGTTAACACACTGCGATTGGTCATTACTGCTGCCCTATCTGCTGAATATCAAAAGGTGTGGCCTGGTACACATAATAGTTCAGCCAGTTGCTGAACAATAAAAATGCATGGCTTTGCCACAACTTATGTGGACCTTTGGCAGGGTCGTTTTGTTTATAGTAGTTCTCTGGAATTTTTGGCTCAAGACCAGCGGCCAGATCACGCTGATATTCATCATTTAAAGTGGTTAAATCGTACTCTGGATGACCAGTGACAAAAACGCGGCTACCGCTGCTGTTTTGCAGCAAATAAGCACCAGTGGCATCAGCTTCAGCCAGTACATGTAAATCTGGGTGATGTTGATACTTTTGTTTGGGCACCTGAGCATAACGCGAATGAGGCACTAAAAACTCATCATCAAAACCCCGTACCAAAGGGCTTAAAGGCTGACAGACATTTTGCCAGTACACGCCTGATAACTTTTCACCACGAATTTCGCGCTGTAAACCATAGTAATGGTATAAAGCCGCATGAGCGGCCCAGCATAAAAACAAGGTCGAAGTGACGTGGCGGTCAGCCCAGGTCAGAATTTCTGCCAACTGCGGCCAGTAACTGACGTCCTCATAATTCACTAAACCTAAAGGCGCGCCAGTGATAATTAAACCATCGTAGTTTTGCTGCTGCACATCAGAAAAATAACGGTAAAAACAGTCCAGATGGTTTTGTGGCGTATGTTTGCTGACATGGTTATCAAGACGAATCAGCTCTACATCAACCTGCAATGGACTATTGGCTAACAAGCGCAATAACTGGATTTCAGTCGCTACTTTATTTGGCATCAAATTCAAAATAGCAATTTTCAGCGGTCGGATATCCTGCGATAAAGCCCGGCTTTCCGTCATGACAAATACATTCTCCGCAGAAAGAGCTTCCACAGCAGGTAACTGATCAATGACTTTAATAGGCATAGTATCTCCGACAAGGCTGAAAAATGAGGTTACTCTGGCTCAAAGCCATGGAAATGTCAACTTCTAAACGTTTAGACGTCCAAATAAAAACAGGGAATAATGTTCTTCCTACCAAACACCGCTAATACTGTTTATGCTTACAAAACTTTTTACCAACAGGATTCCATCATGCAAAAAACCTGTTGTTGGATTTTAATGTTGAGCTGCTTGCTCAGCGGATTTTTTGTACTAGCAAAACCTCTGAATATTTACATCAGAGATGATGTTTATCAGGACTACCTTTCCTTTTTGAATGGGCGGGACGTGCTGGATTTGAAGGATTTTAGCGGCAGTTATATGCGTCGCGATGTGGCCGATATGGTGCTACTGCAACAAGCCTTAAAGTTGGGAGGTTTTCATCAAAGCTTTCAATATCTGCCAGGCAAAGTTAATTTTAGGAATACTAAAATGCTGGAAAGTGGCGAACTACTGCTTAGTTTCGATACATACTGGCTCAGCGATGCAAACAAATTATCAGATAAGGTTTATATTTCCAGCCCTATAGTAAAACGCGGTCAGTATATGGCTGGCATCTATACCAACCCACAAAACACTAAAGTACTTGCAATCAAAGAGCTCAGTGATCTGGCCGAGCTTACAGCAGTTTCTACACCTAAATGGCATACCGATTGGGCAACATTATCGGCATTACCACTTAAAGAATTGATACGGGAAGACGAGTGGTTAAGTCAGGCACGTATGGTTTATATGCAGTGGGTCGATTTTATGCTGATGCCCTTCTATCCATCAAAGGACGGCAGCTTTGCATTGGAGCAAATCAGATTACAACTGGTACCCGGCATAGCAGTTTTATTGGATGACAGCAGGCATTTTGTCATTAGCAAACAACATCCTCAGGGTAAATCTGCTTACGCTGCACTAAACAAAGGTCTGGCGCTGTTGGAGCAACAAGGCCGGATAGAACAACTGTATACTCAGGCTGGTTTTTTTATCGATCTGAAAAAATACAGAATATTGAATCCATCAACGCAAAGCGCTAATAAAACAGACTAAATTAAAGACACTGAATTTTGCCAGTCAAGCTTACAGATTAAAAATCATCAGGCTCAAAAACAACAAACCCGGCTTTAAACCGGGTTTATTTAGCTTAGTATGCTTATTTTTTTATAGTTGCAGCTCTGAACTCATCCAGCTTACAAATCAACTTCTGCGTCTTCTGGCACCATACCAAAATCTTCTGCTGGTGATGGAGCACCTTTAGAAGGTTCCAGCAACAGCATACGACGTAATTCATTTTCAATTTCTTTGGCTACCGCAGGGTTTTCTTGCAGGTATTTCATAGCGTTGGCTTTGCCCTGACCAATTTTGTTGCCTTTATAGGCATACCAGGCACCAGCTTTGTCGATCAGCTTATGCAGCACGCCTAAGTCAATCAATTCGCCATCTTTGCTGATACCAGCGCCGTACATAATAATAAATTCAGCTTGTTTAAATGGCGGTGCTACTTTGTTTTTCACCACTTTGACGCGGGTTTCGTTACCTGTCACTTCGTCACCATCTTTGACAGAACCAGTACGACGAATATCTAAACGCACTGAAGCATAGAATTTTAATGCGTTACCGCCAGTGGTGGTTTCAGGTGAACCAAACATCACACCAATTTTCATCCGGATTTGGTTGATGAAAATACATAAAGTGTTTGAACGTTTGATATTACCTGTCAGTTTACGCAAAGCCTGAGACATTAAACGAGCTTGTAAACCTACGTGGCTGTCGCCCATATCGCCTTCAATTTCAGCGCGAGGTGTTAAAGCGGCCACCGAGTCGACAATGATCACGTCTACCGCAGCAGAGCGCACCAGCATGTCACAGATTTCCAGCGCCTGTTCACCTGTATCCGGCTGAGACACTAATAAATCGTCGACGTTTACACCTAATTTTTTCGCGTACACAGGGTCCAGCGCGTGTTCAGCATCGATAAAAGCACAGGTTTTACCCATGCGCTGAGCTTCTGCGACGACTTGTAAAGTTAAAGTAGTTTTACCTGAAGATTCAGGACCGTAGATTTCAACAATACGACCACAAGGCAAACCACCTATACCGAGCGCTATATCCAAACCTAACGAACCTGTAGGGATAAAGTCGATATCAAGCGCTGTGCTATCGCCCAGACGCATAATAGAACCTTTACCAAACTGGCGTTCGATTTGACCTAAGGCTGCGGTCAGTGCTTTTTGTTTATTGTCGTCCATTGCTCTCTCCGGTGAATTCTTGGATGCACTCAAAGTGCTGTATGCTCATACAGTAGTCTTTTTGTTTTAGTCTGTCAATAACAAGATGAGCTGCTGTAAAACAAAATCGATCGCCTGCTGGCGTACTGTCGCTCTATCGCCATCAAAGATACGGTGCGACAGCACCTGATGGCCTGAAATTTCAAAACAAAAATGCACAGTGCCCACAGGCTTACCGGCTGAGCCACCGCCAGGTCCTGCTATCCCAGATACAGCCACTGCAACTTCAGCCCCAGCCGCTTTGGCTGCGCCTATGGCCATTTCCAGTACTGTTTCTTTACTCACAGCACCGTATTGCAGCAAAGTTTCGGCTTTGACTCCCAACAACTGCTGCTTGGATTTATTGCTGTAAGTGACAAAAGAGCGGTCCAGATAGGTTGAACTGCCGGGTACTGCGGTTAACACATAAGCAATACCACCGCCAGTGCAGGATTCTGCTGTGGTGATACTGAAGTTTTTCCGCAATAATAGCGCTCCGAGCTCCGCCGCCAAGTTGTAGGTGGTTACTGGAATTGTCATCTTTGGTCCAACGCAGGAATTATTAAGCCATTATGCCGCCAGAACAGAAAGACGGGCAAGCCCTAAGCCCGCATACTCCGATGATGCAACAGTACCTTGGCCTGAAATGCCAGCATCCTGATATTTTGCTGTTTTATCGTATGGGTGACTTTTACGAGCTGTTTTACGATGACGCCAAAAAGGCCTCTGCCCTGTTAGATATTTCCCTGACCAAAAGAGGCCAGTCGGCTGGACAACCTATTCCTATGGCTGGCGTACCTTATCATTCAATTGAAGGTTACTTAGCCCGTTTAGTGCAACTGGGCGAATCTGCTGCTATTTGTGAACAAATTGGCGATCCGGCCTTGAGCAAAGGCCCGGTTGAACGTGCTGTGGTGCGTATTGTGACGCCTGGCACAGTCACAGACGAAGCGCTGCTGAATGAACGTCAGGACACCCTGGTATCTGCTTTGTATCAGCAAAAAGGCAGCTATGGTTTTGCTTACTTAGATCTAAGTAGCGGTCGCTTTTTAGTCAATGAAGTCACGCATCTGGATGATTTATTGGCTTTATTACAGCGCTTAAATCCGGCAGAAATTTTATATGCCGAAGAGCAAGACTGGCCGGATAGCATCATCAACCGCAAAGGCGTGCGTCGCCGCCCTGTCTGGGAGTTTGAGCTAAGCAATGCCAAGCGTTTACTGACCCAACAATTTGGCACCCGCGACTTACAAAGCTTTGGCGTGGAACAAGCCCCAGTAGCTTTAATGGCGGCCGGTTGTTTAATGGGTTATGTCAAAGACACCCAGCGCGCTCAGTTGCCGCATATCCGCTCTATCGCCTTAGAACGTAATCAGGACTGCATCGTATTAGACGCAGCCACCCGACGTAACCTGGAGCTGACCCAAACTTTAGCAGGCCAGTTTGATCACACTCTTGCGGCAGTACTGGATCAATGCCAGACCGCTATGGGCAGTCGTCTACTGAAGCGCTGGATCCATGCGCCGCTGCGCGATCAGGCCTTGGTATCAGCCAGGCATCAGGCTGTGGCTGAATTGCAGCACCATCATCAGAGTTTACAGCCGCTGTTTAAACAAGTAGGTGATACAGAGCGGGTGATAGCCCGTTTAGCA
>NZ_JAIWOI010000287.1 GCF_020217005.1 Rheinheimera sp.
CTGCGCAGTGCAAGGCCCCGTGATTTCTCGCGTTTACGTGCTGCGTTGCAGTTATTGCCGGAGCTGTCGCCTGAACTGACTCTGTTACATAGCCCTTTATTGGCGCAGCTCTCTGCTAAATGCCAGCCGTTGCCAGAGCTGTGTGATTTATTAGAGCGCGCTATAGTGGATACTCCACCTATGCTGATCCGTGATGGTGGCGTAATAGCATCAGGCTATAACGCTGAGCTGGATCAATGGCGTGAACTGGCAACAGGCGCTACGGATTATCTGGAGCGGCTGGAGCAACGTGAAAAAGAGCGTACCGGCATAGCCTCGCTCAAAGTGGGTTTTAACAGAGTAGCAGGTTATTACATTGAAACTGGCCGCAGCGCTGCCGATCAGGTGCCAGCGGACTATATTCGCCGCCAAACCTTAAAAAACAACGAACGTTTTATTATTCCTGAATTAAAAGAATACGAAGACAAGGTACTGGGCAGCCAAAGCAAAGCTTTGGCGTTGGAAAAGCAGCTCTACGACGAGTTATTTGATTTAACAGCGCCTTATCTGGCTGATTTACAGCAACTTTCCGCAGCTTTGGCCGAACTGGATTTGCTGACCAACTTCGCAGAGCGCGCTGAACAGCTGAACTACCATCAACCTGAGCTAACTTCTGAGCCAGGTATCCAAATTGAAGCAGGCCGTCACCCTGTGGTGGAACAGGTGATGACGGAGCCTTTTATCGCCAACCCACTTAATCTGTCGCCAGAGCGACGTATGTTGATGATTACAGGCCCAAATATGGGTGGTAAATCGACGTATATGCGCCAGAACGCGCTGATCGTCCTGATGGCTTATATAGGCAGTTTTGTACCGGCTGAGCGCGCTGTCTTAGGCCCTATCGACCGCATATTCACCCGGGTGGGTGCATCCGATGATTTGGCCTCAGGCCGTTCTACTTTTATGGTGGAAATGACAGAAACCGCTACTATTTTGCATCATGCGACGGCTCAGAGTTTAGTGCTGATGGATGAAATAGGCCGAGGTACCAGCACTTATGATGGTTTGTCTTTGGCATGGGCCTGCGCTGAATACCTGGCGCAGCAACTCAAAGCCATGACCTTATTCGCAACTCATTATTTTGAACTGACCGAACTGGCCTCGCAGTTGCAGGGCTTAGCCAATATTCATCTGGATGCGGTCGAACACGACGAACACATCGTATTTATGCATCAGGTGCAAGACGGCGCTGCCAGTAAAAGTTATGGTTTACAGGTAGCACAGCTGGCCGGTGTACCCCGGGTGGTGATCCAAAAAGCCAAACAAAAACTAGCTCAGTTGGAACAACAATCTGTGGTCAGTGCCAAAGCACCAGCAGCGGCTAAAACAACAGAACCGCTGCAACAACAATTGTTTGTCGAAGCCGAACCTCATCCAATACTGGAACAACTGGCTAAGCTGGATCCGGATCAGCTATCAGCCCGTCAGGCTTTGGATTTGTTGTATCAACTGAAAGAGCGCTTGTAAAAATGGGTTAAAAAAGGAGTGTTGTTATTTCTGAATTGAGTTTAGCTACAGTGACTGACACAACGCCTCTGGTCTGGGCTGGCCCATTGTTACGTCGTCTGACGCCAGACAGGTTCTGCCTTTGGTTGGCCACCTCTGAACCTGTAACACTGAAACTTGTACTGCTACCTGAACAAGGCGAAGCTTTGCCGTTTGAGGCAAATCAGCTGCTACCTTTTGTGCAGCAGCTCCAACTAGCCGGTCAATTGTATCTGTATTTTCTGGATGTAGAATTGGCTGAAGCTCTGCCGGTTAACCACTGGATTAGTTATGATCTGCAGTTAAAAACCAGCAGCAGCGACTGGCAAAATTGGCGGCATTGGGCCTCAGACTTAGTCTATCCGGGTCGGGATTTACCTGGTTTTATCATCAAACCGCAGGTGCATTCAGTATTGCATGGCTCCTGTCGCAAACCACATTTTACTTCGGGTGATGCGCTAGTCCGTGCCGATCAGCAACTCAAAGACACAGCACCAGAGCAATGGCCTTCCTTGCTGATGTTAAGTGGCGATCAGGTCTACACAGACGATGTGGCAGCACCTATGCTGTATGCCATTCATCAGTTGATAGCCAAACTGGATTTTGCCGATGAACAGCTACCTTGCGCAACCTTAAGCTCTGCGCATGAACTGCATAGCAAAACGCCCTATTACTACCAACGTGAAAAACTGCTGCCAGCCACAGAAGCCAGTTATCAGGTCCTCAAACAGTTGTTTCAGGGCGCCAAAAAGCCGGTGTTTACCACAGACAGTGCACACAACCATCTGATCTCTATGGCCGAAGTATTCTCGATGTATCTGCTGGTCTGGTCGCCTGCGCCTTGGCAGGGTCTGGAATTACAAATGCCAGATGAGCTGCTTGCACGTTTTAGTACGGATCGGCAAAAGCGCTGCGCTAGCTACTGTAAAAACCTGACAGACTTTAAAGCAGGTTTAGGCCAGGTCAGACGTTTAATGGCTCACCTGCCTGTGGCTATGATGTTTGATGATCACGATATTACCGACGACTGGAATTTAACTGCAGAGTGGGAAAAAACCGCCTACGAGCATCCTTTTTCCCGCCGTATTATTGGCAATGCACTGATGGGATATTTGCTGTTTCAAGGCTGGGGGAATGCGCCAGAGAAAGTACAACGGTTGCTGCCTTTGTGCCAACAAGCATTGAGCCAACCAGGTACTGCAGCTCATGATGACTGCATCACTCGCTTGCTTAAATTCTCTGAATGGCATTACAGCTGGCCAACCCAGCCGCCTTTATTAGTACTGGATACCAGAACCCAGCGCTGGCGCTCTGAGCTATCGATGGAAAAACCTTCGGGCTTAATGGATTGGGAAGCTATTACTGAATTGCAGCAACAACTGTTGGGGCATGACGCTGTATTGCTGGTCTCCCCCGCCCCTGTGTTTGGCGTCAAACTGATTGAAACTATTCAGCGAGTTTTTACCAGCTTTGGTAAACCTCTGATGGTCGATGCTGAAAACTGGATGACTCATCCTGGTTCTGCCTACGCACTACTGAATTTATTCCGCCATCCAAAAACACCACGCAACTTTGTCATTTTATCCGGTGATGTGCATTACAGTTTTGTCTTTGAGGTAAAACTGCGCCACAAAGAGCAAAGCCCGTCAATTTGGCAAATCACCAGCAGTGGCCTGAAAAATGAGTTTCCACACACTCTACTGGCTATCCTGGATACAGCCAACCGCTGGCTTTACGCTTCGCGCTCACCATTGAACTGGTTTACCAAAAGACGCCGGATGAAAATCACTCACCACAAACCCATAGGCGAAACCAAAGGTCGCCGTCTGGTCAACGCTGCGGGGATAGGTTTACTGGAGCTGACTCCTGAAGGTGTGCCATGCAAAATCCAGCAGCTCTGCTCTGATGGTGACACCGTCAGTTTTGAGCTGGAAAAAGGCGATGATGAACTGACGCAGGATTATAGTTTGTAGTAAAGGGTTAAATCAGAGCCTTTAGATAAAATAGCTGCACCGCATAACAAATGGGTGCAGCTGTAACTATGTTAAATCCCCTGCCCACCAGACACTTCAATACGCTGTGCATTGACCCAACGCAGATCTTCCGATAATAAACTGGCCACCATGGGGCCAATATCATCCGCAACTCCGACCCGGCCTAACGCCGTCATATCGGCGAAAAACTTATTAAAGTCCGGCGTATCGCGAACGGCACCACCAAAGAAGTCTGTTTCTATGGCTCCCGGTGCAACCGTATTGACCGCTATACCACGAGGGCCGAACTCTTTAGCCATATAAAGCGTCAGCATTTCTACTGCAGCTTTGGCCGCTGCATAGGCCGCCCAGCCAGGCGCTGATACCCGGGTTAAACCAGTGGATAAATTCACAATACGACCGCCATCTGCCAGCAAAGGCAACAGGGTTTGGGTCAGAAAAAATACCCCTTTAAAGTGCACATTCACCAGCTGGTCAAATTGAGCTTCTGTAGTGTGCTCAATCAGGGCATAGTCACCATGACCAGCATTATTGACTAAATGATCAAAAGTATCGCGTTGCCAGACGTCAGCCAATAAAGTGCGAAGTCGGGCTGCAAAGCTGGCAAAACCAGCAACAGCGGCTGTGTCTAACTGCAAAGCTACAGCTTTGCGTCCCATGCCGCGGATTTCTGTCACTACGGCCTGCGCTTCTTGTTCGCGGCTTTGATAAGTAATAATGACATCAGCGCCACGACGAGCAATGTTCAGTGCCGTATTGCGGCCAAGGCCACGACTAGCTCCAGTGACTAAAGCGATTGTAGTCATGTGGTTTCTCCTCTGGTTTAAGACCAGGCCATACTAAAGAAAAGTGGCGGCAGGGTATTTACCGGAAGATACGCATTTTTTGCTTAATTCTCCAAAGCCCTTGGTACTTACTCTGCCGATAGAGTAGATTTACAACCATGAAAGATGCATTGTTAAACACTGTGCGCCGTTATGTCGAGGCTTATGCCAACCCCAATGGTCTTGCACAAACGCCCATTTTGGGCCTGACCACTATTCGCTCGAATAGCCCGAGCGGGTTGGAGTATGCTATATCCCGTCCGCTGGTTTGCCTGGTGTTGCAGGGTAAAAAACAAGTGGTGATGGGTTCTGACGTTTTTGACTTTAGTGCCGGAGACTCCTTGTTAATCAGTGCCGATGTGCCCACTATCAGCCAAATTACCCAAGCCAGCCCGGACGCTCCTTACATTTCACTGGTACTGGATTTGGATTTGAGTGTCATAGCAGAACTGACAGAGCAGATGGTACAGCCCAGACAAAGTTCGCAGGATCCTGTGCAGGTTCAGCCTACCGATCAGCTGGTTGCCGACGCCGCTTTGCGTCTGATGAATTTATTAGACAGACCAGAATCTGTGCCGATACTGCACAAACAACTGGTGCGGGAGATGCACTATTGGTTGTTAGCCGGACGCCATGGTGCGGCCATTCAGAGGCTTGGTTATCAGGACAGTCATGTCCGGCAAATCGCTAAAGCTGTGGCTGTGCTCCGGACTGAATTCCGACAGCCACTGCAGATGGAGCAATTGGCCGCGCTGGCAGGCATGAGCCCTTCGTCCTTTTATCAACACTTTCGCTCTGTCACTTCCTTATCCCCCCTGCAATTTCAGAAGCAGTTACGGCTGATAGAAGCACGGCGTTTAATGCGTGCCGAAGGTTTGAAAGCAGGCAGCGCTGCTTTTGCTGTAGGTTACGAGAGCGTGCCGCAATTCAGCCGTGAATACCGCAGGTTCTTTGGTTTGACGCCGCTACAAGACAAAGAGCAAGGTAAAGCCAGTGCAATTCAGACAGGCACAACGTCCACTTCCACTTCTAACTGATGCACGCCATGGCCCTGCAACAGGCCTTTTAATGGCACTACGTCTGCATAATCACGGCCATAAGCTAAGGTAATATGGCGCTCTGCCGGCATCAGGTTATTGGTCGGGTCAAAATCGACCCAACCCAGTTCCGGATCGTAAACCGCAAACCAGGCATGTGAGGCATCTGCACCTATTAAACGTGGCTGGCCTTGTGGTGGTGAAGTTTCCAGATAACCACTGACATAGCGACAGGGTATACCTAAAGCTCTTAAACAGCTGATCGCCAGTTGAGCAAAATCCTGACAGACGCCCTTTTTATGCAACAACACTTCAGACACGGGTGTGACGACTGAGCTAAATTCTGGGTCGTAGTCAAACTGCAGGAAGATCAACTCTGTCAGTTGTTTTGCCAGCTGCAGGACGGTGAACTTCGGGTCGGCTATGCTCTGGATCAAAGCCTTCGTTTCATCAAGCAGCGGGATCATCCGGCTTGCACCTGTGCACAACAAAGCCTTTAGTTGCTCAGGCGAATAGTTTTGCTGCTGGTGAATACAGGCTGCGGCTTGAGGCCAGGGCTGAGTTAAATCCAAAGCCAGATTCTGCTGTCGCGGCAACACCTCAACCATAGAGTAAGCAGTTACAGCCAATTGCTGATGTGGAGGTTGCAAGTGGATAAAGTGCTGAGTATTGCCAAAAGTATCTGTTCTGGCATAAACAGAAGAAGCTGTGGGTGCTACGTCCAGACTGAAACTACAAAGCTCCTGACCAGGTAATTGTCGTGGCTGCAGACAAGCCAGATTGTAACTATTGGCCACAGGATGCTGATAACAATAACGGGTCAGATGGCGGATCTGATACTTCATAAGTTTGACCTTGTAGGGGCGGGACTCGTCCCCGCCCGCCTGAAATTCAAATCAATGCCCATTTAAAAACTCTGCCAGGAAGTGCCAGCTTCGGCATGGCTAAAATAAGACAGTGTGATGCTGTCGGACAATTGCCTCAGTACAGTATGCAACTGCTGTAACAATCGGCTCAGCTCTGGTGTCGCCATCAGTTGGTCATCAAAGAGGTGCTCTGGTTCAGCCAGTTGTAACAAAGACACCAACTCCACAGCCAGTTTTTGCTCACGACTCAGCACAGCGGCTGCGCCTGGCTTAGGCAATTGCTGAATTTGACTGGCAAGACGGGCACACTGATAACCAACAGAGCGTGGCGTGCTGTCGTCCAGCAACAGTAAGTCAATCACAGCCAGCGGATGTAATTCTGTTTTATAGCGGCGCCTGTAGGTCATCAGCGTATCTGTCATCCGCAATACGGACTCCATCAGGGAGGCACTGCAGCTATGGCCCTGTTCAAACACAAACACTTCCTGCAGCAAAGTGACGCTTTGTAATGCCCTTTCCAGATGCTGGCCCAGGTCCATAAATCGCAGTGTTTGAGTACGGCTCATGGTTTCGTTATTCAGACCATAAATAGCAGTTTGCAGTAAAATCACTTCATCCAGTAAACGCACCATTTGCTGTGGTTGTTGCCAGTTCAGCGGATGAGGCCATTGGGTCAGTGCCAGTTGTAATTTATCCAGCACATACCAGGTATCTTCGCTGAAGTATTCCCGCACCGACTGCGCATTAAACAATAGATTTTTCAGTACTTGTGCTAAACCAGCCGGATGCTGCAGGGAAAAGAGTTCACTTAGCGACTGCTGTAAGGCGCTGGTTTGCTGTAAAGAACTTAAAGTTGCACTGTCAGGCAAAGTGCCATTGGCCTGCAGACAAAACCGGACTAAAGCTCTGCTGTCATGGTGCTGACTTGCGCTGGCCTGAAGACTGCTTACTCCGGCACTGGTCAGTAGCGGCACCGTATAACGTAAAGCCCGACAGACTAAATTCAATCGCTCGTTATAACGACCCAGCCAGAACAAATGGTCGGCCACCCTGCTGGGTAACAAGCCACTGTGACGTGACAACAAAATACGTTTTTGGGTATTTTGCAGCAAGCTGACCGCGTGATCCTGATCAGCCAGTACCCAGACATCTTTAGCAACAAACCCCATAGTGTAGTGGTGCTGCAAACTAAGCGGATCCGGACTGATACGCGCCAAAGCGCCTGGCATCACAGCCGGACTATGCTGCTCGGATAACAAACCAAATAACCGCAACACGCCATACTGTTGATGCTCGCCTTGAGTGGCATTCCAGCAAGGCACAGTGCTTAAGGGCAACAAAGGAATGGCAATATAAAGACCGGGATCAGCCAACAGTTGCTGTTGCAACTGATGTTGCTGTATCGGATCCAACTGAGCCCAGAGCCAGCTTTCGCCAGTATCAACCCGGCGTAGCCTGAAGGCTTTGGCATCAGACGACACCTGTAGTAACCCTTCTGGATCACCGCACCAAACCGCCGCTGTGCTGGGCAACTGTAATTCTTCCTGCAAAAGCGCACGGCACAATTGCGGTAGAAAAGGCAGTAGCACACCAGAGTCTAATAAGGCTGCTCCTGGCGGATTGGCACACAACAACTGTTGTTGGCGGATGCTTTGCAATAAACCTGCAGTGCCCGTTGAATCCGGGTCCAGTTCCAGGGCATCACAACGAGCATCGGGTAAATACCGCATTAGGCTGTCGACCTGCTGTAAACCTGTGACTGTTTTAAGCCATAAAGCGCCGTCTTTAAACATCAGATCAGCACTGTGCATCAAAGCTATGTCCAGGTAATTGGCTAAAAAAGCATGTTCAAAATACGCTGCGTCCCTTTTGCCATGAGTTAATAAACCACAAAGAGGTCGTCGCCCTTCGGCGGTATGGCCAGTGCCCTGTGCGAATACTAATTGCAGTTTCCGGAAAAATCCGGCCAGCTGACTCTTGCCTATGCTGTGATTCAACTCGCCGATACAGTGGTTAAACGCCAGTCTGTGTTCTAACACAAAACCCAGCCCTGCCGGCATTTGGCTCTGATCGGCATAGACGCAAAACTGGCCTTTGCTATCCCGGCCTATATCCACCGCCAGCAAGCTCAGCCACTGCTGGTGATTAGGTACTAGTTGATGGCAAGGCAACAAATAGTTTTTATTCTGAAAAATCAGTTCAGAGGGCAATAATCCTTGCTGTAACAGCAATTGGGGCCCGTATAAGTCTTGCAGAACCAGAGCCAGCAGCAATTGACGCTGTTTTATACCCGCCTGGATCTGCTGCCATTCGGCATCGCTGATCAGCCAGGGCATTAAATCCAGCTGCCGTTGCTGTTCCAGCCAGGGATCAAAAGTAGCGCCATTTTCCCGCAGTTGATGCTGCAGTTCGGTATACATCTGCAGCAGCTGTGGTTCAGCCTGTTGCTGCCACCACAGTTGCAACTGCTGCCACTGCGGCAACTCTGTCCAGAGCTGCTGTTCGTTGAAGATCTGATCTTGCACTATCATCCTCAAGCCGACATTTGCTGGCTGAGCTCTGAGGAAAACTCCAGTGGTGGTGTGCTAATGACCTGATGCAATTCAATAATCCCTGTCTGAAGTTGGTCGATCAACTGATGAAGCTGACCCGTCGTCAATTCCGCTAAGTTTTGTGTTTTTAACAAGTCTTGCAACAACCAGACCCTTTGCAAAATAGCGCTGCCATGAGGCAAAGCTTTGGCTGAAGCCGCCACTCTATGCAAACAATAGGCGATGGAGCGAGGGAAGTCAGCATAAGTCAGTAAGTAGTCCACCGCATCCACTTCGGTATGTTGATGCGCCAGATAGTAGTGATAAGACTCGACACCGCCCAGAGCATTTAATATTGAAATCCAGCGAAAACGTGGTCGCTTGATATCGGTGGGCTGCAACTGCTGTAATACCATCACATCCATAATACGGGTCGTCATATCAGCCCGCTCCAGATGCCGGCCTATATTGAACAGATCAAAGGCATCACTGCGCAGCATAGTACCGTCCAATACCCCAACCACCATTTGGCAACGACGGCTCACCTCCGTCATTAACCGGTATCTATGCTGACGTCCCTGCAACTGCTGACAATGCTCCTGTAAAAACAAATCCAGTGAATTCAGCTCTTCCCACATATCCCGGGGGATCAGTTGCCGCACTGTTCTGGCATTTTGTTTCAGTGCGCTACAGGCTGCTCGTATTGACAGCTGACTACTGGCATCTGTAATTAAAAATCCCATCACCTGCTGCTCTAGCGTTAGATCGCTGGCAGGCAGCTGACTCAAAAGTTCAACACTATTCTGCCCCAGCACATCCAATAACAAAGACCAACTGAACTGGCTGTCTTTGTGGCTATCGATCAGCAAATGGCTGGTGGCATTAATTAAACGGGCCGTATCGTCCAGTCGCTCCAGATAACGACCTAACCAGAATATATGATCCAGAGATTTTAATAACATAAATCAGACCTCATCGTTGATGATCCAGGTATCTTTGCTACCGCCGCCTTGCGACGAATTGACCACCAAAGAGCCTTTTTTCAGCGCCACCCGGCTTAATCCACCAGTGGTGCAATACAAATCCCGGCCCTGCAAAATAAAGGGTCGTAAATCCAGGTGCCTTGGTTCCAGTACGCCGTCACATAAAGTGGGGGCCGTGGATAAGGCCAGAGTCGGCTGGGCAATAAAATTCCGCGGATTGGCTTTTATTGCTTCGGCCATT
>NZ_JAIWOI010000288.1 GCF_020217005.1 Rheinheimera sp.
TGTTGTTGCTCTTCCTTGCTAGAGCGTGGGCCTATTAAAATGCCGTAACCACCGGATTCATTCGCAGGTTTCACCACCAGTTGATCCAGGTTTGCCAACACGTACTCACGCTGTTTGGGATCCAGACATAAGTAAGTCGGAACATTATCGATCAGCGGCTGTTCGCCCAGATAATAATTGATGATTTGCGGCACATAAGCGTAAATCACTTTATCGTCGGCCACGCCTGAACCGGGCGCATTGGCAATAGACACATTGCCTTTGGCCCAGGCTTTGATTAAACCTGGAATACCCAAGACTGAATCGGGCCGAAACGCCAGTGGGTCGATAAACACATCGTCTACCCTGCGGTAAATCACATCCACACGCTGCAGGCCATGCAGAGTTTTTAAATAAACAATGTCGTCCTGCACCAGTAAATCGGTATTCTCAGCCAGCTCAACCCCCATTTGCTGGGCCAAAAAGCTATGCTCAAAGTAAGCTGAGTTATAAACACCTGGGGTCAGCAATACTATACAAGGCACATCACCGGGACGAGGCGATAATGATGCCAGCATACGCCAGAGTTGATGCGGGTAGTCGTCTACAGGGTAGATAAAAGAGTCGGCAAACAATTCAGGAAAGACGCGTTTCATCACAGTACGGTTTTCCAGCATATAGGACACACCGGACGGCACCCGCAAGTTATCTTCCAACACTAAAAACTGGCCAGAACCATCGCGCACCAAATCAGTCCCACAAATATTGGCCCACACCCCATAACGGGGCGAAATGCCCTTACATGGTGCAAGGTAGTTGCGGGAATCCAGCACTAAATCAGCTGGGAGTATGCCATCCTTCAGAATACGCTGATCGTGATACAAATCGTCGATAAACAGATTTAAAGCGGCTAAACGTTGCTTCAGTCCTGCGCTGGTTTTTTGCCATTCTGAGCTGGGGATAGTGCGGGGCATGACGTCCAAAGGCCAGCAACGATCGATATTATCGCCGTCTGAATACAGAGTAAAACAGACGCCCATAGCGCTAATCGTTTGATTTAACTGCTGTTGTCTTTGAATTAGTTCAGCCGAACCGTGACGATCTATAAAACGTGCAATAGCCGCAGCTGGCGGTCTTATTTGTCCGTCTGCCTGCACCAGTTCATCAAAACACTGATCGATTTGCTGATAGTGCCCAAAACTTTTTGCACCCATTGGCGACTCCTTCCCGTCCGATACCACCCGAACAACATCGGTTCAAGGCCTGCTGTTTTTGTTCTGTATCAAGAACGAGCAAGGGTTATGCCAGCCCAAAAAAATGGGGTCAGATCACATTGTTAACTGTTTTGTTAACAATGTGATCTGACCCCATTTTTATAACTATTCCTGAAATAAGGTTTCGATATTCAGGCCCTGATGAGTAACAATTTCACGTAGACGGCGCAGTGCCTCCACTTGAATTTGCCGGACTCTTTCTCGGGTTAAACCAATTTCTTTACCTACATCTTCCAACGTCGACGGCTCATAGCCTAATAAGCCAAAACGTCGTGCCAGAACTTCGCGTTGTTTTGCATTGAGCTCATCCAGCCAAATCACCAGATGCTGGCGAATATCCGCATCCTGTAATTCAGTCTCAGGACCTAGTTCTTTTTCATCCGCTAATACATCAAGCAACTGCTTTTCAGAAGAGCCTGCCACCGGAGTATCCACTGAGGTTATTTTTTCGTTCAGCTTTAACATCTTACGGACTTCTTCAACTGGCCTATCCAGCGCTGCTGCAATTTCTTCCGGCGTAGGCTCGTGATCCAGTCGTTGCGACAGCTCACGGGCAGCACGCAGGTAAATATTCAGCTCTTTCACCACATGAATAGGTAATCGTATGGTGCGGGTCTGATTCATAATGGCCCGCTCTATCGTTTGGCGGATCCACCAGGTGGCGTAGGTTGAAAAACGGAAACCACGTTCGGGGTCAAATTTTTCGACAGCCCGGATCAGGCCCAGATTGCCCTCTTCAATCAGATCCAATAAAGCTAAACCACGATTGATATAACGACGGGCAATTTTTACCACTAAACGTAAATTACTTTCAATCATACGTTTACGGGCAGCTTTGTCGCCTTTGAGGGCTAGACGGGAAAAATAAACTTCTTCTTCAGCGGATAATAAAGGGGAAAAACCAATCTCACCCAGATAAATCTGAGTCGCGTCCATAGCTCGTTGGCTATCATTGGCGGTAAAAACGTCGTCAGGGGTATTGTCTTCTTCTGCTGCTAAAGCAGCTAAATCGGGTTCTACATTATCATCATCGGCTAAAATAACGTCATCCGTTAATTCGGCTTCTTTAAATTCTATTACATCATCGTCATCTTTATGGCCCATTTCCTTCTCCCACTTCTACAAGCTTTGGGTATCACCTGAACTGCCCGGTTTCCTTACCTCTTCGCCCTTTCGGGGTGATATTTATTTTTATATTATTATTTTAAGTACCGCTTAGGATCCACAGACTTACCGCGAAAACGGATTTCAAAGTGCAACCGGACAGAGGTTGCATCAGTATCACCCATTTCAGCTATGGTTTGCCCGCTGACAACAGTATCACGCTCTTTCACCAGTAGTTTTCTATTGTGAGCATAAGCACTTAAGAAGTCGTCATTATGTCGGATAATCACCAGATTGCCGTAGCCTCTTAATGCATTACCCGCATAAACCACTTCCCCTGCTGCTGCAGCTTTAATAGGAGTTCCTGCTTTTCCTCCTATATCCAGTCCTTTATTCCCATGTTCTGCATTTGAGAACGATGCTAACAGTGGCCCACGGACAGGCCAAACCCATTGCACTTTAGAACTGGAAACAGAATTTTCTGCTGACGTTGCGTTTTCCTTTACTGTCTGCTTTTGAACATAACCCGTTTGATTGTCAGGCGCAATAGCTTTGTTAGCAGTTGTTAATTTACTTTGGGTTTGTGGAGTATTATTTACAGCACCCAGCGCTGTTTTTGGCACTTTAACTGAAGAAAACCGCTGTTCACCGTCCATTGATGTATATTTTTTGTTATCGAATTGTAAGGTTTGACCAACATATATACGATATGGTGCAGAAATATTGTTTAGTTGGGCAAGTTCCCGGTAATCCATGCCGGCCCGAAATGCAATGGAATATAAGGTATCACCAGCCTGCACCATGTAGCCTGAAGCCTTTTCTCCCTGAGGATATTTTTTATAATAATTTTTGATATCGTCTAAGGTCGTTACAGGTGCTGGTGATTCTCTTGAACTACAAGCAGCTAAAAACACAGCGAGGCAGCAGACACTAAAACCTTTCATCAGCTAGCGATACACCAGATACAAAATACCAGCCAGAGCCACGGTTCCCCAGCCTAACCAGTCGACAATATCGCGTAGTTTTTGCTGCATTTTTTCGCCCCCCCAGTACATTAGCCCAGCCACCAGAAAAAACCGACTGGCGCGGCCAACAAAAGAGGCAATAACAAATGGAAGGAAGGCCAAATTCATCAAACCTGCGCCTACAGTAAACAACTTGTAGGGAATAGGAGAGAAACCGGCAATAAATACCACCCAAACGCCATAAGTTGTGAACCATTGTTCTACTTTGGCAAAGGTTTGCTGATGGCCCATGTATTCGACGGCAGGCAGTACTAGTGGTTCATACAGCCATAATCCAAGGAAGTAACCACAAATACCGCCAAACACTGAAAACAGCGTAGTGATCCAGGCAAAACGCCAGGCTTTGTCTCGTTGCGCCAACGCCATTGGCGCTAACATCACGTCTGGTGGTATAGGAAATATTACGGATTCAGTAAAACTTAAGCCGGCCAGATAACGTTCCGCATGACGGTGTTTGGCCCAAACTAAGGCTTTGTCGTACATCCATTGAAAAATTTTCAAGTACTCTTCCTTTCTAAATAAATCAGGCCAGTTCGCCAGGCACTAACGGCACGAAACGTACGGCTTCCACATCTTTTTGCTCAAACTCGTCGCCTATACGGGTAAAGACCCTGAGCACTTGTTCCTGTGCACCAACAGGGATAACCAAGCGTCCGCCCTCAGCCAACTGTTGCAGCAAGGCTTGTGGCACCTCGTGTGGCGCTGCAGTCACTATAATACAGTCAAAAGGCGCTTTACTGGCCCAACCCAGCCAGCCGTCTCCGTGTTTCATCGATACATTGTGTAAATCCAGCTGCTGCAGCCGGCGTTTTGCCTGAAACTGCAATGACTTTATCCGCTCTACACTACAAACCTGTGAAAATAATCTGGCCAGTACAGCTGTCTGATAACCAGATCCAGTGCCAATCTCCAGTACCTTTTGACATTGTTGGGATTGCAGCAGCAATTCCGTCATTTTCGCCACTATATAAGGTTGCGAAATGGTTTGGCCCTGACCTATAGGTAAAGCTGTATTCTCATAGGCCTTGTGCGCAAGTACAGCTTCGACAAACAAGTGTCTTGGCGTTTGCGCTATGGCAGCTAAGACTCGTGGGTCCTGAATACCATCCTGTTGAAGTTTCTGTGCCAATACTGAGGCACTGCGATGGGTCACTACTGCCATAACTTAACACTCAATTCCATCTAACCAATCCGTTAATAATTCCATACTACGATAGGCCGTCATATCCACATGCAAAGGCGTGATAGAAGCATAACCCTGGGCTATAGCATAAAAGTCTGTACCAGGACCAGCATCCAACTCTGGCCCTAAAGATCCGTACCAGTAAATGGCCCTGCCCCATGGATCCGTTGAACTTTGCATAGTTTCAGCTTTATGACGCCGGCCTAAACGCGTTACTTGTATGCCTCTTAATTGGTCAAGAGGAACAGCTGGTACATTAATATTTAATATTTGATCCGCAGGCAAAGGATGAGATTTAAGCTTTTTGATCACCTGGACTGTGACATAAGCAGCGGTAGCAAAATGCTGCTCATCCCTTCCAGCCAAAGAGACTGCAATAGCGGGTAAACCTAAGTGCCGGCCTTCTGTCGCTGCCGCAACAGTACCTGAATAAAGCACGTCGTCCCCTAAATTGGCGCCATGATTAATACCTGCCACCACCAGATCCGGAGTTTCAGTCAGTAGCTGACTAATAGCCAAATGCACACAGTCTGTTGGAGTGCCATTGACGGCAATAAAACCATTATCCAGTTGTTGTGTACGCAAAGGGTTTAGCAACGTCAGGGAATTACTGGCGCCGCTGCAATTGCGATCTGGTCCTACAGTGGTCACTTCTGCAATTTCAGATAAGGCTTGCTGCAATACCTGAATGCCTTTGGCGTACACGCCATCGTCGTTACTCAATAAAATCCGCATTCATCACCCGCCGTCGCCATTCAAACCATTTAATCCAAAGTGGCGTAATTACGTTGTACATCCTGATAATCCACCAGTTCTCTCAATACAGAGGTGGCAAAACAACCAGAATAGAGTTTAAAGCTTACTTTTACATTGTTACCTTGTGCCTCAGCCTTTAAATCTGCTGGCAAGACTCTGATGCTGCGCCGCTCGGCCCTGACATTCATCTGTGCAAGTTTGTCGACCCAATGCTGCCATGGCGCCAGATTGTGTTGCTCAAACTTCAGAGCATCCGCAGTAACTAACGGCTCACCTAAGCCTGGTAAGCCTGCCGTTGGGTGAATGTCGGCATCCAGTAACCTTTGACTCAAGGTTTCATCAACTTCAGGCACTTTAAAAATTGAGCCTGAACCATCCAGCTGCACCACCTCGCCATTGAGAAGCTGATTAAAAGTGCCAGCCTTGACACGAGCATCGACTTGTAAATTAAACAAAAACGAACGGCTGGCAGACAAGGCTAATCCACGAATTTTCCGGTCTTCAATACCACCGCCGGAAAATAGTTGGTCGGCTAAACGCAAATTGCCACCCTGTATGCCAAAACGTTGTTCACCATAGTAGTTAGGCACACCTTGTTTCACCAATTCAAGCCGTTGCAGCAAAGCGGGAATATCAGTGACCTCCCGCAGTGTCAGGGTGAATTCGTTGTATTTGATCGACCCTAACTTTAACCTGCGTTGATGCCGGATGGTATCGAGTATTTTAACGCCTTCGATATTCCATGCCTGCCAGTTCAGTTGTTGCTTAATAGGCACTGGCAGACAAAACCACTGACGGGTCACCGCATGTCGGTCTTTTAAGCCGGCATAACTGACCTGCCGTGCTTTGCAACCAGCTAATTCAGCCAACAGTTTGGCGACATACTGAGTATTCTGGCCAATTTTTTCCACCAGTAACAGCATATGTTCGCCCGCCCCTGTGGGCGTAAAACTCAGCTCTTCATGCACAATAAAATCATCAGGCTGTACCCGTAACAACGCAGTGGTTTCAGGCCGACCATAGAGGTAACTGAGCTTTGGTAATTCGACTGCTGTGGCTTCTTTAGCAAAAGTCATCAGGACTTCACCAACAGCACTACAGCTTCAACGGCTATGCCTTCTTTGCGGCCAACAAAACCCAGCTTTTCAGTGGTGGTGGCTTTGACATTCACTTGCGATAGACCGCACACCAGATCTTCAGCAATACAAGCACGCATCGCATCAACATGAGGCGCCATTTTTGGGGCCTGCGCCATGATAGTCACATCCAGATTACCTACTTCATACCCTAAGGCTTTGACATCAGCAAAAACTTTACGCAGCAAAATCCGGCTATCTATGCCTTTAAATGCAGCGTCTGTATCCGGGAAATGATGACCAATGTCCCCTAGAGCCAGAGCTCCTAATAAGGCATCAGACACCGCATGCAATACGACATCACCGTCTGAATGTGCCAACAAACCTTGCTCGTAGGGAATTTTTACACCACCCAAAGTGACAGGGCCTTCACCACCAAAAGCGTGCACGTCAAAACCGTGGCCAATACGAAATGGCATCATACAGAATGCTCCAGATAAAATGCGGCCAAAGCTAAATCTTCAGCCTGGGTAATTTTAATATTGTCAGCATGCCCCTGCACTAACTGCACTGGCCATCCGGCCCACTCCATAGCACTGGCTTCATCGGTAATGGCCACCCCTTCAAGTAAGGCTTGTTGCAGGGCCTCTCTAAGCAGAGCGGTAGGAAACAACTGTGGCGTATAGGCATGCCATAAATCAGCCCTGTCGACCGTGTGCTGAACTCTGTCAGAGCCACGTTTCATGGTATCACGCACTGGAGTCGCCAAAATGCCGCCCTGAGCTTTTTGCAGACAGCTCGCGATAAGCAGTTCAATATCGCTGACCCGCACTACAGGGCGAGCGGCGTCGTGCACTAACACCCAGGGGAAGACGTCAGCATCGATCTGCAGCAAGGCATTCAACACTGAATGAGCACGCTCCGCTCCACCATCCAGCCGATGGATTTGAGGGTCAGTCGCCAGAGGCAATGTAGGAAAATAAGGATCATCCGGACTTAACGCCAGATAAAACTGTTGTAATGCAGGGACTTGTTTTAAGCGATGCAGAGTTTGCTCAAGTACTGTAGCTCCGCAAAGTGGCAGATACTGCTTGGGCTTGTCCGCCTTCATTCGTTTGCCAACACCAGCGGCCGGGATCACAGTCGCAATAGCAGGAATAGCGGTCATTTTTTATCCAGCGGGGTAATGATCCGGAAAAATACTTCGTCTTGCCCTATTAAACCTAATTCGTTTCGGGCGCGTTCTTCAATAGCATCCAGCCCTATTTGCAAATCAGTCACATCAGCTTTGAGTAATTTATTCCGTTTAGCCAGGATTTCATTTTGTTGTTCCATCTTGGCTAATTCAGTTTTATGCGCCCAATACTCCATCACGCTATGCTGGCCAAGCCACAAGCGGTGCTGAAGTGCTGCAAGCAGCGTGAGTAGTAATAAAACCAACAGGCGCATATCAAACCAAAAAATACAGAGATGAAAGTATTATGAAGCTTATCGGCCGGACTGGAAAGCCCTAATAAGGCCGAAAATAAAGGCTTGCTGCACAAAAATACAGCTTAAGGTTGAAAAGGCTTAGCAAAGTTCTGCCAATTTAACCGGCTGGCCAGTAACAATTCTCTTAAACTCAGCACCCGTGGGCTTTTACGTTCGCCGTTTAGCCATTGGTGACCACAACAAGCAGCTGTCATTAAGCTTTTTGTTGGTTTGAGCAGGAATTTATCGCTATTTTCATCGGTAAGAGGAGTGCCGTTAAAACTAAACCAGCCATGCTCATTACAATGCAGTCTTTGACCTGCCAAATCAATTTCATCCACTGAATCCAGCCAGACTGTTTCCTGCGCCTGCTGGCTCTGATAAACAGGAACTATCAAAGCTAATTTTTTGTGTTTTGAATAAAACTGTTCAATCTGTTCTATGCCCTGCTCTTTGGCCGGACACTGTGGGTTTTGGCGTCCCATCCAACTGGCATTTTGGCTATCGATTTCAAGCGGGGATTTATTGGATAAAATACTGCTGGCAGCACGGCGGATATAAAAAGGTAAACTGGCTAAACGTTTTTGCAGACTGGCTAAAAATTCGGGCGGCATTTTGGCGTAACGCATCAATTCCCGTTCATACAAAGCATTACAAAGCTCTGTATAAGTCAGGTCCTGCGCCGGGCCTTGCCACAGCTGATGTTGATCGGCTGAATGTTTTTTCATCCGTTGATGGTATCCAAAAATGGGGTCAGATCACATTATTTGCCATGCAAATAATGTGATCTGACCCCATTTTTAATTGGCTTACGCCTGGCCTTTAATTTCTACACGACCACGGTACGGTGCTTTAGCACCTAACTCCTGCTCAATACGCAGTAATTGGTTGTACTTAGACACGCGGTCTGAACGGCATAAAGAACCAGTTTTGATTTGACCAGCAGCTGTACCTACAGCTAAGTCAGCAATAAAGGCATCTTCAGTTTCGCCTGAACGGTGAGAAATAACCGCAGTGAAACCCGCATCTTTCGCCATTTTAATAGCAGCTAAAGTTTCAGTTAAGCTACCGATTTGGTTAAATTTGATCAGGATAGAGTTACCAATGCCCTGTTCAATACCACGGGTCAGGATCTTGGTATTGGTGACGAATAAATCGTCGCCGACCAGCTGGATTTTGTTGCCCATTTTATTGGTCATGTCTTTCCAGCCATCCCAATCTGATTCATCCAAACCGTCTTCGATTGAAACTATAGGGAAACGGGTCGCTAAACCTGCCAGGAAGTCGTTGAATTCATAAGAAGTGAATTCTTTACCTTCGCCAGACAGTTTGTATTTACCATCGACATAAAACTCAGAAGCAGCACAGTCTAATGCCAAAGTGATGTCTTTATTCAGCTCGTAACCCGCAGCTGCGACAGCTTTAGAGATCACAGTTAAAGCTTCTTCGTTCGACTTCAGATCTGGCGCGAAACCACCTTCATCACCTACAGCTGTGTTTAAGCCCTGACTGTGCAGTTCTTTTTTCAGCTGGTGGAAAATTTCGGCGCCCATACGCAGAGCTTCAGCGAAGGTTTTAGCGCCAACAGGCTGCACCATAAACTCCTGAATATCCACGTTGTTATCGGCATGCTCACCACCATTGATGATGTTCATCATAGGAACTGGCATGGAATATACACCAGGGGTGCCGTTTAAGTCGGCAATGTGCTGATACAGTGGGATTTTTTTATCAGCAGCAGCTGCGCGGGCTACGGCTAAAGACACAGCCAGAATAGCGTTAGCACCTAACTTGGATTTAGATTCTGTGCCATCCAGATCGATCATGATCTGGTCAATTTCTGCTTGTTTATACGCATTTTTGCCGATTAAGGCTGCTTTGATTGGACCATCGATATTGGCCACAGCAGTGCGAACACCTTTACCTAAATAACGGCTTTTGTCACCATCGCGCAATTCTAAAGCTTCACGGGTGCCGGTAGAAGCACCTGATGGCGCACAGCCACGACCCATAGCACCACTGGCCAGGAAAACGTCAGCTTCTACTGTTGGGTTACCACGTGAATCCATGATCTCACGGGCGATGATATTGACGATCTCAGACATGTAAATCCCCTTCTATGCTGCATAAACA
>NZ_JAIWOI010000289.1 GCF_020217005.1 Rheinheimera sp.
AAAGCCGGACTTTGTGGCCCGGCTTTAATCAAATTATACGAGTTGCTGTTTCTGATATTTATAAGCGGCGGCCACGAAGCCCTGGAATAACGGATGTCCGTCACGTGGTGTTGAGTTAAATTCCGGGTGGAACTGACCCGCCACAAACCATGGGTGTGTAGGTATTTCAATCATTTCAACCAACTGGTTGTCCGCCGACAAACCAGAGATCTTTAAGCCAGCCTCTTCGAGCTGAGCAACATAATTGTTGTTCACTTCATATCTGTGACGATGACGCTCGCTGACGATGTCGCTGCCATAGATCTCACGGGCTTTGGTATTGGCTTTGAGGTTACAGTTTTGGCTGCCCAGACGCATAGTGCCGCCCATATCAGACTTATCAGTCCGCTGTTCAACATTACCATCTGCATCCAGCCATTCTGTGATGAGACCCACCACAGGGTAAGGCGTGTTCTTATTAAACTCAGTTGAGTGCGCGTCTTTCATACCAGCAACATTGCGGGCATATTCAATCAGCGCCACTTGCATACCTAAACATATACCCAGGTAAGGCACTTTGTGTTCACGGGCATAACGGGCAGCCATAATTTTGCCTTCCACGCCACGTTCACCAAAACCACCTGGTACCAGGATCGCATCCACACCGGCCAGAACATCTGTGCCTTTACTTTCAACGTCCTGCGAGTCGATATATTTGATATGCACTGTTAAACGATTTTTTAAACCGGCATGATTTAACGCTTCGTTGACTGATTTATAGGCATCAGGCAGTTCCACATATTTGCCGACCATACCAATAGTGACTTCACCTGTCGGGTTCGACTCCTGATACAGCACCTGTTCCCACTCGGTCAGGTCAGCTTCAGGGCAGGTCATATGGAAACGACGCACAACTAAATCATCCAGCCCTTGTGATTTTAACAAGGCAGGAATTTGGTAGATGCTGGACACATCTTTTAACGAAATAACAGCGCGTTCTTCCACATTGGTGAAAAGTGCAATTTTGGCTTTTTCGTTGGACGGAATAGCACGATCAGAACGACAGACCAGAATGTCCGGCTGAATACCAATAGAACGCAGTTCTTTAACAGAATGCTGAGTCGGCTTGGTTTTGATTTCACCGGCAGTGCCCAGGTAAGGCACTAAGGTCAGGTGCATAAACATGGCGCGTTCGCGGCCAATTTCAGTACCCAACTGACGAATAGCTTCTAAAAATGGCAGTGATTCGATATCACCTACAGTACCGCCGATTTCAACGATAGCAATGTCATAGCCTTCAGCACCAGCCACAACGCGGCTTTTGATTTCATTGGTGATATGAGGGATCACCTGAATAGTGGCACCTAAATAATCGCCACGACGTTCACGACGTAATACATCTGAATAAATACGGCCTTGGGTGAAGTTATTACGTTTGGTCATTTTGGTGCGGATAAACCGCTCATAGTGACCTAAATCGAGGTCGGTTTCTGCGCCGTCTTCTGTGACGTACACTTCACCGTGCTGAATTGGGCTCATGGTGCCCGGATCCAGGTTAATGTACGGATCCAGTTTAAGGATGGTCACTTTCAGGCCACGGGCTTCTAAAATAGCCGCTAACGATGCAGCAGCAATGCCTTTACCTAAGGATGAGACAACCCCACCCGTCACGAAGATGTATCTTGTAGTCATGAGACCCCTGAGACGCCATTGGCAATAAAGAATTTACGAACTTAGGACGGGGGGAAATTATAACAAAGGGCGGCTTGGTGCTCAATCAAAAGGCAGGATAAAAAAATAATAAATCAGCTATCTGACAAAGCTATTGTGGATTTGATGCTAAAACAGCAGAAAAAGGCAGCTTGCGCTGCCTTTTTTATCAAAGACTTAAGAACCCTGTTTGTCGCTGTGACGCATATGCGGGAACAGAATGACGTCACGGATGCTTGGCGCGTCGGCCAGTAGCATCACCAGACGATCAATACCTATACCCTGACCTGCTGTTGGCGGTAAACCATGTTCCAGTGCTGTGACGAAATCTTCGTCGTAGTACATGGCTTCGTCATCACCGGCTTCTTTCTGTGCAACCTGTTCACGGAAACGTTCGGCCTGATCTTCAGCGTCGTTTAACTCGCTAAAACCATTGCCTAACTCACGACCACCGATAAAGAATTCAAAACGGTCGGTGATTTCCGGGTTGTGATCGTTACGACGCGCCAACGGAGAAATCTCTGCCGGGTATTCAGTGATAAAAGTCGGTTGTTGCAGCTTGGTTTCCACCAGTTCATCAAAAACTTCCATCAGAATACGGCCATGACCATAGTTAGCTTTGACTTCAATACCTAACGACTTGGCCAATTCAGCTACAGCTTCACGCGTGGTTAACTGCTCTAATTTCACTTCCGGGTTGTAATGCAGAATAGACTCAGTCACTGACATACGGGCAAAAGGTTTACCGAAGTCAAATACGTTGCCCTGATACTGCACTTCAGTGGTGCCCAGCACAGACTGCGCCAGACCACGGAATAACTCTTCGGTAATATCCATCAGGTCGTTGTAATCGGCATAAGCCCAGTAGAATTCCAGCATAGTGAATTCCGGGTTATGACGGGTTGAAACGCCTTCGTTACGGAAGTTGCGGTTTAGTTCGAATACTTTCTCAAAACCACCGACCACTAAACGCTTTAAATACAGCTCTGGAGCTATACGCAGGAACATTTGCATATCCAGCGCATTGTGGTGCGTCTCAAAAGGACGAGCCGAAGCGCCACCAGGAATGCTTTGCAGCATTGGCGTTTCTACTTCTAAAAAGCCTTTGCTGTTAAAAAACTGACGGATATAAGCCACAGTTTTAGAACGGATTAAAAAGGTTTTACGAGATTGCTCGTTAACGATCAAATCTAAATAACGCTGACGGTAACAGGCTTCCTGGTCAGTTAAACCATGGAATTTGTCCGGCAGTGGACGCAGGGCTTTGGTCAGTAGACGGATTTCGTCTAACCACACAGTCAGCTCACCGGTCTGAGTTTTAAACAACACACCGCTACCGCCTATGATGTCGCCTAAATCCCACTTCTTGAAGCCGTCGTTGTACACACCTTCAGCCAAACTATCACGCGCTACATACAACTGCAGCTTGCCACCTACATCGGAAATAGTGGTGAAGCTGGCTTTACCCATAATACGGCGCAGCATCATACGACCTGCGACAGTCACTCGGATTTGTTTCTCTTCCAGCTCTTCCTTGCTCAGGTGCTCGTATTGGGCATGGATCTGATCGGAAGTCGCATCGCGGCGAAAGTCATTTGGAAATGGGTTACCCAGTTCACGCAAGCCAGCCAGCTTATGTTTTCGCTCAGCAATCAGTTTATTAACGTCTTGATGTTCTTCAATAGGAGTGTTTTGTTCAGACATGATAAGTTCCTGATATTAAGCGTTCATACCCTTGTTACTTGAAGCTGCAGCTTTGTTGACCGGGTTCACTCGCCCAATCGCATAGACAACTATGCTCAAGGGCCTCGTTCACTTGTCGTCGCGCTGCAACTTCAATTACTTTGGGTAAACCTGTGTTTTTATAAACCGGCTTTTAAGCTGGCTTCAATAAATTTGTCTAAGTCGCCGTCCAACACCGCCTGGGTATTACGGGTTTCTACACCTGTGCGTAAGTCTTTGATACGCGAGTCATCCAGCACGTAAGAGCGGATTTGACTGCCCCAACCTATATCCGACTTGGTGTCTTCCAGCGCTTGTTTTTCCGCGTTTTGTTTTTGCAGTTCAAACTCATACAACTTAGCGCGTAACTGCTTATAAGCGTTATCGCGGTTTTTGTGCTGCGATCGGTCGTTCTGACACTGCACTACTATGTTGGTGGGTAAGTGAGTAATACGAACCGCAGAATCTGTTCTGTTGACGTGCTGACCACCAGCGCCTGAGGCCCGGTAGGTATCTATCCGTAAATCAGCCGGGTTAATTTCAATTTCAATATCGTCATCGACTTCAGGCGACACGAACACGGACGCAAAAGAGGTATGGCGACGGTTGCCGGAGTCAAAAGGACTCTTACGGACTAAACGATGCACGCCAGTTTCTGTGCGTAACCAGCCATAGGCGTATTCACCGGTAAATTTGATGGTGCAGCCTTTGATGCCAGCCACATCACCATCTGTCACCTCGTACAGTTCAGGCTTGAAACCTTTGGCCTCACCCCAACGCAGATACATCCGCATCAGCATACTGGCCCAGTCCTGAGCTTCGGTACCACCTGAACCAGATTGAATATCCAGGTAACAATCTGCCGGATCGCTTTTGCCAGAAAACATACGACGAAATTCCAGCTTCGCCAGCTGCAACTCTAAGTCGGCCAATTCAGCCTGAGCTTCAATAAAAGTATCTTCATCTTCGGCTTCAACAGCCAGCTCTACCAGCCCCGCCACGTCTTCAAGCCCCTGATCCAGTTTGTCGATAGTACCGACAATTTGCTCCAGAGCTGAACGCTCTTTACCCAAGGCCTGCGCATTTTCAGGGTTGTTCCAGACTGCAGAATCTTCCAGCTCGCGGCTGACTTCTTCTAGTTTTTCTTTTTTGGCGTCGTAGTCAAAGATACCCCCGAAGCACATTAGTGCGTTCAGTCAGGTCTTTAATGGCGTTATATACCGGATTTACTTCAAACATGATTTAAGGCGCTTAGAAAAAAATTGGTGGCGATTGTAGCAATTTTTCCGCAGACATGCAGCCATCCCGATGATTTTCTGTTGAATCAGTCTGCATTACTATGGCGCAACAGTAAGGCAGACTTTTTAAGGGACAGATTTAACCGACTTTTTCGATCAGCCGCACTATCAACTGCACAGACTGTTGGTCCCGGTAATCATTGATATCCAACTGATAAGCGACGCGGATTTTTTTTACATTGGCATCAGGCCATGCTTTGTTGTCGGCGTTAAACCAAATGGCATCCACTAAACTGCCGTCACTGGACTCCAGCATCAGCTTCAGGTGTTTATCCGCCAAAAGACGTTGTTGGCGTATGACAAACTCGCCTTCAAATACAGGTTCAGGAAAAGCTTGCCCCCAGGGACCTGCTTGTTGCAACAAGCGGGCAAAGGGTACGGACAAACAATCGCTGCTTAAATCTCCGTCGGTAAAAAGCACAGCAGTGAGCAGCTCTGGCGTCAGGTACTTTTTAGCAACAAAATTTAGTGCCAGCTTAAAAGTTTCAAACCGCTCTTCAGCAATTGTGAGACCTGCCGCCATCGCATGACCACCAAATTTTTTAATCAAGCCAGGGTATTGAGTAGAGACTTCATCCAATAAATCGCGGATATGCAGGCCAGGAATAGAACGGGCCGAGCCTTTGAGTTCTCCTTCATCTCCTTGCGCAAACACCAGTACAGGTCTGTGGTATTGCTCTTTAATCCGGCCAGCCAAGATACCTATCACGCCCTGATGCCAGTCACTTTGGTACAAACACAAAGCGTCCGGCAGCTCTTCAGAACTAAAAGACAACCGCTGCAGATAAGCTTGCGCTTCCTGCTGCATGCCTTGCTCTATTTCTCGGCGTTCCACATTTAAACTATCAAGTTCCGCTGCATACATTCGCGCTCTGGGTAAATCAGGCGCTAATAAACAACTGATCCCAAGACCCATATCATCTAAACGCCCGGCAGCATTTAAGCGTGGCGCCAAAGCAAAACCAAAATCCTGCGCTGTCAGTTTTTCCGCTTTACGGTTGGCCACATCAATCAGGGCCTGAATACCTGGTCTGGCTTTGCCACTGCGAATACGTTGCAGGCCCTGATGCACCAGAATTCTGTTATTGGTATCCAGCGGCACGACGTCCGCTACTGTGCCTAAAGCGACCAGATCAAGCAGATCCGCTAAATTTGGCTCAGGCTGAGTTTCGGTAAAATATGCCTGACTTCGAAGCTCAGAACGCAGTGCCAACAACAGATAAAAGGCCACACCGACACCAGCCAGCTGCTTACTGGGAAAGTCACAACCCGGCTGATTTGGATTGACTATAGCGTCAGCATCCGGCAGTTCGTTGCCCGGCAAATGGTGGTCTGTCACCAGCACTTTGACGCCCATTTTTTTCGCCAAAGCTATGCCGTCAATAGCAGAGATGCCGTTGTCTACTGTCACTATTAGTTGAGCGCCCTGAGCTACTGCAATTTCCGCCATTTCAACCGACAAGCCATAACCGTATTCAAAGCGGTTTGGCACCAGATATTCGACATGCTTAAAACCAAGGCTTTTTAAACCTGTCAGCAAGGTCGCTGTACTGGTGGCACCGTCCGCATCAAAGTCCCCAACAATGATGATATGTTGTTGCTGCTGCAGGGCCTCGATCAACAGAGTCACAGCAGTTGAGATACCTTTGAGTAAGGTAAAAGGCAACAGTTGAGCTGCACCACGAGCCAATTGCATTGAGCTTTCAATACCCCGACTGGCGTAAATACGCTGGATCACCGGATGATACTGAGCCAACTCTGCTGAAATAGCTGGTACTGCTCTGCGTTGTAATTCTTTTGTGATACTCAAGGATATTTCCGCTTAAGACGCATTCTGGCTCAGGGCAGCCACTAAAGCGGCGGCAGGTTGATAACCGGGAATTAGACGACCATCAGGTAACACCAGAGCAGGAGTACCATTAATGCCAAAGCTCTGTCCCAGTTCATACTGCTGAGCCACAGTATTCTTACAGCTGGCTTGTTTTACTGCTTTGCCATTTTTTGCATCGGTCAGCGCCTGCTTTGCATCTTTAGAACACCAAATAGACTGTAATTCATCATAAGTCGCTGATTGGATACCACCCCGTGGGAAAGCCAGGTAACGCACCGTAATACCAGCTTTGTTTAACTCAGACATTTCATTGTGCAGTTTACGGCAATAGCCACAGCTGGTATCGGTAAAAACGTGGATCACATATTTTTCATTGGCCGCTTTAAATTCAATCACTGAATCATCAAAGGCTTTTACACCTGCTTTGCGGATACCTTTGAGAATATCTTCGTTTACCAGCGTCTTATTTTTTAAATCGTAAATATTGCCTTCAAACAAATACTGTTTGTTTTCTGAGATAAAAAACAAACCTTTGTCTGTTTGAACCTGCAGCATGCCTGGTACGCTGGAATCAGCCACAGCTTTAACACTCAATCCAACCTCAGAAAAAGCCTGATTCACTTCAGGAAGTACAGCTTGCGCTGCCAGACCGGTACTTAAACATGCTGCCATAACGGCGAGATAGCTAAACTTCTTCATCTCATTATCCTGCGTCCAGGGTCAGCCCCTTGGATGATGTTGTTGATGTAAACTTTGCAGACGCGCCTGCGCCACATGAGTATAAATTTGGGTGGTCGATAAATCGCTGTGCCCTAATAATAACTGTACGACCCGCAAATCTGCACCATGGTTCAGCAAATGCGTGGCGAAAGCGTGCCGTACCGTATGCGGAGACAACTCCGCACTAATGCCTGCCACTTTGGCATAAAACTTAATCCGGTGCCAGAAAGTTTGTCGGGTCATTTGCTGGCCTCTGGAACTCGGAAACACCACATCACTCTGGCCATCAAGCAACAAAATACGCCCTTGACGCAAGTACTGATCCAACCATTCCACTGCAGTTTCTCCCAAAGGCACCAGTCGTTCTTTTTTACCTTTGCCTGTGACCCGGACTAAGCCCTGACGCAGATTAATTTGTTGCAAGGTTAACCCGACCAGCTCTGATACCCGAAGACCGGCTGCATACAGAATTTCTAACATCACTTTGTCGCGAAACTGAATAAAATCGCTGACGTCCGGGGCAGACAGCAATAAATCCACATCCTGCTCTGATAAAGTTTTAGGTAAAGAACGACCAATTTTTGGGTTAAATACGTCGGATAAGGGGTTTTCACTGATTTGTCTGGTTTTATGCAAATGGCGGTAAAAACGCCGCAAACTGCTTAAAGCGCGGGAGGTACTGCGTGGACTAAAACCCTGCTCCACTCTGTATGCCAGATAATGGTTCAGCAGCATCTGATCCACTGTGGTCAGTTGCTGGCCCTGTTGCTGCAAAAACAGGGCAAATTTACTCAAATCAGTACCGTAAGCGCTTAAGGTGTGTTCGCTTACGCCTTTATCCAGCCACAACTGATCTAAAAAGGCTTGAATAAGTTGCTGTTCCGAAACGGCGACTGCTACCACTTACGCTGCTCCCGCGTTAATTTGCCTAGTCTGACTTTGTTGGTTCAAAGGCTTCTGCTAAACTGCCCGCCACACAAAATGCTGAGTCATATCAGATGAAAATTGGTCTTTTCTACGGCTCCACCACCTGCTATACCGAAATAGTGGCGGAAAAAATTCAGGTGCTTTTAAGCGCAGACCCAAGTTTGCCGGATGGCAGCAGTGTAACACTTCACAATATTAAAGATCAGCCCCTGACAGGGATGACGGACTATGATCTGCTGATTTTAGGTATTTCAACCTGGGATTTTGGCGAGCTGCAGGAAGACTGGGAAGCGCACTGGGACGACATCAAAGACGTTGATTTAACTGGCAAGATTGTCGCTATTTATGGCATGGGCGATCAACTGGGTTATGCCGAATGGTTTCAGGATGCTGTCGGCATGTTGCATCAGGCTATAGCACCACAGGACTGCATTCGTATAGGTTTCTGGCCCACAACGGGTTATGACTTCATTGCCTCTAAAGCAACAACTGATGATGGTCAGTGGTTTTATGGTTTAGCTTTAGATGAAGAAAACCAGTATGACCAGACGGATCCACGTTTAAATCAGTGGCTGACTCAACTGATGAATGAGCTGATAGCCCTTTAAGCTAAAATTGGCCAGCCATGACATTTTGGTAAAGCTGACTTTTCTGTACCTGCAAATGGGCCTGCTGCAATTTTTCAACCAATTGAGGGTCTGTCGCTTTGCTGGCGGCCAAATAGGTTATTTGTTCCAGCTGTGGGATAGCCAAAACAAAACGGGTGGCCCCTTCAGGTTGCGACAACTGCTGCTCCATCAGCGCTAAGGCAGCCTGATCATCGATGACATAATCCACCTTGCCTTTAATCAGCAAACGCCATGACTCAAGAATATCAGCAGATAATTGCAGCTCTTTGCCAATCCTCATGCCCTGTTGCTGCAGATATGAAGTGGCAAAATCCCCTCTTTGCACCGCAATCACAGCGGAACCTAAATCTTTGATATGATTTGGCTTCAAATCTGTGCGCCAGGCCAGTCGAACTAAACCCAATCTATATTTGGCTACAGGTCCGATCCAGTGAAACTCCTGCTCCCTTTCCGGTGTTCTGGCC
This sequence comes from Rheinheimera sp., assembly GCF_020217005.1. GTDB lineage: Bacteria > Pseudomonadota > Gammaproteobacteria > Enterobacterales > Alteromonadaceae > Pararheinheimera. Next base: position 9,281 of record NZ_JAIWOI010000289.1, read on the forward strand.
ATATTGTAAATCAGTACATTAGGAGTGGAGCTTGCGATGTAAAAAGCTCTTGCCCATGGATAGACCTCGATCCGGCTATCCAGTCCGGCTTGTTGCAAAGTCGCCCTGACAATTTGTGTGCTGACACCGTCTACTTTACCCTCTTTCATGGTTTGATGCGGTGGAGATAATTCGGTGACCACTCTTAAAACCGCTTCTCCGGCATAAGCGGCTAAAGAAAAAAAAGCGCACAACAGAACAATCACTAAGTCTTTTATCACCACTCAACTCCAGGCTGATGCTTCACTACTCAGACAAGACTTTGTTTATCCTAGCGTAATTATCCTCAGCTTTCCTGAGATCCTGGCTGATTTTGCACATTAATCCGTCCGGATCAAAAAAGGGCGACCTGAGTCACCCTTTTTTTGGTTCCAAAGTGCAGCACCTTAGCCTTTTAATACCTGCGCCATGGCTTTAGCGAAGTAATCAATATTGCTATGGTTTAAACCAGCGATACTGACACGGCTTGAACCTACCATATAAATACTGAACTCTTTACGCAGACGTTCAATTTGCTCTTTGTTAATACCCAGGAAAGAGAACATACCGTGTTGTTTAGTAATAAAACTAAAATCCTGACTAATGCCCTCAGCAGCAAATTTATCGATGATCAACTGACGGTAATCATTGATACGATTACGCATCACGGCCAGTTCCTGATGCCATAAAGCGGTTAACTCC
>NZ_JAIWOI010000290.1 GCF_020217005.1 Rheinheimera sp.
TGACTATCCAGAATATGACTGACGATAATGGCGCCGTGAGCCGGAGGCATAGAATAAATACTACGCACTACGGCCAATAACACCGATTTAGCAATATCTGTAGTTTTGCTGTCGGCTGTCACTATGCTGACAGCACCGATACGCTCCCGGTACAAACCGAAATTTTTTGAGCAAGAGCTACATAAAATCAGTTCGTCGACCAGATCCGCAACATAACGTAAGCCCTGAGTGTCTTCATCCAGACCTAAACCAAAACCCTGATAGGCCATATCGACCAGCGGTGTAAAACCTTTTTCTTTGGCTAAATGAGCAAACTGCTTCCACTGCTCGAAGTTTAAATCCATACCGCTTGGGTTATGACAACAGGCATGCACCAGCACCACATCACCAGCAGGAACTTGCGCCAGTTCAGCCATCATAGCGTCAAATTTTAAACCTTTAGTTTCCCAGTCGTAATAAGCATATTCTTTTACTTTCAGTCCAGCGGCCTGAAACAAAGAAATATGGTTAGCCCAGGTAGGGTTAGTCACCCAGACTGTAGCATCCGGATTGGCTTTTTTAATAAATTCAGCAGCAACCCGCAAAGCTCCTGTACCACCTGGGGTATGAGCAGTGGTGACACGGCCAGATAACAGCACTTTATGCTGACCAAAAGCCAGTTTTTCGATATGGCTGTTAAAGGATAAGTCCCCAGCCATACCTATATAGGTTTTACTGTCTTCGTTTTGTAAACGCAGCGCTTCGGCTTTTTTCACACAGTCCAGCACAGCAGTATGACCCTGCTCGTCTTTGTAGACACCCACCCCAAGGTCAACTTTTAGTGGATTTGGATCTTCTTTATAAGCGGCCATTAAACCTAAAATTGGATCTATAGGGGTCGGCTGTAAGTGCGAAAACATAAATTTTACCTGTTAGTTTGCGGTGTTAGGAAATCAATTTGAACTCATCTTATCATGCAGGCAATAAGTCTGGCAGCACAAGACAAATCGCCACCAGGCGAACCAGCGCCTCTGTATGGTAGGCCTGACGTTTAAATGCCTCAGCGTCAATAATACCTGCCAGTTCACCTTTGTTGTTAAATAAAGGCAAACAAGCTTCGGATAATACTTTTGGATCACAGGTGTAATATTCGCCACCCGCTGTTAAATACGCAGTGACATCGTTAATGACTTTGGCTTTGCCAGTCAAACCTACAGTGCTGTTATTGCTAATTTGCGCAAATTCTGCGGTTAAAGGAAACTCAGCACGGGAAGCTGCGCCAAAATAGGCCAACTTCACTAATACGGTTTCGCCTTGTGGATTCTGGCGTTTTTGGTAAATACCAAACCAGTCACTGTCATTGCTTTGCTGATAATTGTGCACCACAGCTGTTAACTGACTCAAAGCCTGAGTTGTGGCTGAGTTTTGACCTAAAGTAGCAGCCAGATCATAAGGTTGTTCAGCCAATTGACCAAATAAAGAACAAGCACCGCCTTCGCCTAATTCAGGTACCTGATAACGCCAGGTGACCGCAGGCGCTGCGGCTGTAGCCAGTTGGCTTTTTAATGTTGTAACAGCCTGCTCTATCGCCGTTTCCTGTTCTTGTAGTAAGGCAGATAATCCTGACTGTTCCAGATATAAATTAATAGACACTTCAGCCATCCAGATTTCTAAAATTAGCGATAGTTTACCAGAAGCCTTTTATTTGCCAATGGCTTTTTTAGCCCTTTATTTTTCTTCATTAAACTAGTGCAATGGCAACAAGGTGGCAAAGCAACCAAATTCAGCGACTACCACCTGCCCACTGACTTCTGCAACGCACTGTGTAAAAGTTCAGACACCAACTAAAGCAGCTCTGGCTGCAGTGGGGATAACACTTGCTGTTTGGATAACTCTTGTTTATCGTGCGCTTTCTGACGACTTACACAGATTGTTTTATGAGTGGCAAAAAAATCTCCTTAGCCGACTGGCAACAACAATTGGGGCGGCCTGAAGCGGCTTCAGCGGCAGTGGGCGAAGATCTGGTCTACAGTACAAATTCAGGCCGGATTGACAAAGCTAAACCGCAAAAAGCTGTGACGCAAAGTTTTGCTGACGGCCATGCCAGGTTAAAACGTGAAACGAAAGGTCGCAATGGCAAAGCGGTGATCACTATCTCGGGTTTGGCTGAAAGCGCCGAAAAGCTGGCTGAAATCGCAGCTTTGTTAAAGAAAAAATGTGGTTGCGGTGGTTCGGTCAAGGATGGCGTGATTGAAATACAGGGCGATCAACGCGAACTGGTGCAGCAGGAGTTAACCAAACTGGGTTACAAACATAAATGGGCTGGTGGTTAACCAGCCCCCTGATCAAGTGAGTATCTGATGCAACAACTATCCCCTGCCGATTTATCTATTCTGCTGATTGAACCTTCTGAGGTTCAACGCAAAATCATTATCAAACAACTGGCCGAAGAGGGCTCTACCCAGGTCAGTACAGCAGATAGTATTGCTTCAGCCTTAGTGCAGCTAAAACAACATAAAGCCGATCTGGTGATCAGCAGTTTGTATTTTGAGCATGGCACTAGTCTGGAGCTATTAGCTCAGCTGAAAAACGATGCCGATTTAGCGGACGTGCCTTTTGTGCTTATTTCCTCTGAAACCAAAAAAGCCCAATTAGAGCAGTTTAAACAGTCAGGCGTAGTGGCTATTTTACCTAAACCTTTTAACTCAGTGCAGTTGGGTAAAGCCTTAAATGCAGCCATTGACTTACTCAGCCCGGCTGAGCTTGAGCTGAGTTTATTTGACGTGCACGATGTGCGGGTACTGGTAGTAGATGACAGCCGTCTGGCACGTAATCATATTAAAAGGGTATTACAGAATCTGGGGATCCAGCATTTAACCGAAGCCGAAGACGGTCAGCAAGCCATAGAACTATTAAAAAACAACATGTTTGATTTGGTAGTGACGGACTTTAATATGCCGGAAGTGAATGGTCAGGAACTGACTCAGTACATTCGCGAACACAGCCAGCAAAGCCATATTCCAGTCTTGATGGTCACCAGTGAAGCCAATGAATCTCACTTAGCCAACATTGCTCAGTCCGGTGTCAATGCACTTTGTGATAAACCTTTTGAACCAGAGACAGTACGGGCTTTACTAAGCCGTATTATGGAACATTAAATAACACTGGGACAGCTCACATTGGTTAAACCAAACTACTGTGAGCTGACCCCGATTTTATTTACTTCTGCGTGTTGTAATCTTTGCCAAAAATCTTGCCAAAGAAGCTGTCTTTTAACCAGAAAGGACGTTGTGGCTTGTTCGCTACTTCTTTGGTAATACCGTAGTTGATATCAGCGAATACTGCGCCGGCATCGTAACGGATAGCGCCAAAATCTGCTGTTAAACCCGCCTTGTCGTCTGTTGGTTTGTGGTAATGCTTAGCGAAAAACTTACCCCAGACTTCACCACCTTTTTGCTTTGGATCCTTGGACGTAAAACCAGTCATCAGGAATACGGAAGGTACACCTTTTTGCACTAAAGTGTAATGGTCTGAACGGGTGAAAATCGCTTGTTCCGGCATTGGATCCGGGCTCTGTTTAATACCTACAGCCGCAGCAGCCGTATCTACTGTGGCCCCCAGGCTGGAGTGGTTGGCACCAAAAGCGACTATATCCGCAAAAGGATACAACAAGACTGGCATATCTATGTTGACGTTAGCCACCAACTTGTCGATTGGACGTGTAGGGTTATGCGCAAAATAGTCCGCACCTAGCAGGCCTTTTTCCTCCCCCGTCACAGCCACAAATAATAAAGAACGTTTTGGTCGTTCGGCTTGCTGAGCAAACAAACGCGCCGTCTCCAACATAATGCTGACACCAGCGGCGTTATCCATCAAACCGTTGTTAATTTTGTCTTTGCTGCGCACATCGTTAGAAAAACCTATGTGATCAGAGTGAGCTGTGATAACCACATACTCGTCTTTTAATTTTGCATCTGAACCAGGTAAGACGGCAGCCACGTTTGGACTGCTGATGTCTTCTAAGGTAGATTCACGCTTTAAATGAACAGAACCTGCGAGCGCAAAACCTGTAGGGACTTTTTCTGCTGCAATATCAGCAAAAATATCGTCAAGAGAACGGCTGGCGCCTTGAAATAACACTTTAGCCGCATCAGGATGCAGATAAGCTGAACCAGTTAAGGATTCAAATTCGCCTTCAGCTTTGCCATCTTTATGTAACCAACGCATACGGGGGCTGCTCAGGTACATGATACTGTTGGCATAAGGCCGGACTTTTTCCTCAACAGGAGTATGCAGTGTGATTATACCCACAGCGCCACGTTCAGCTGCATTTTCAGCTTTTAAGCTCTGAATATGTGCTGCTTCTTCGCTGGGTAAGGATTTAGGACGGCCACTGAGCATCACCACAATTTTGCCTTTGACATCCAGATTGGCGTAATCATCCAGATTAAATTCTTTCGAAACCAGTCCATAACCGACAAACACCAAAGGCGCAGTGACATCCACTTTGGCATGTAAAGTACTGGGCCCAGTGAAAAACTGCTTTGGGTAATCAAAGTTTGTGGTTTTTCCATCTTTAGTCAGTGACATTTTAGCGCTGCTTTGCACCAATAAAGCTTTACGCATAGGCACAGACTGAAAATAGCCCTGCTCACCAGCAGGTTCTAGACCTAAAGCTGCCAATTGCGCAGCGATATAATTTGCTGCGATCTGATGGCCACGGCTGCCGGTATCCCGACCTTCCAGGCTATCGTCAGCTAAAAAGTTCATATGGGCTTCAATAGCTTTAACACTGGCTTTTGGTTGCTCAGCCACCACAGGAGCCGTGACTGTACTTTGACAGCCCGTCAGCACCAGCATGGCGGATAACGCACTGATTGACATCAGTTTCATAATAATTCCTTAAAAGTTCAGGGGCTTTCACCCCTGAATACATTAATGAGTTTTGGCTTGATAACGTTGCTGATATTTATCATGTAATTGTTTGTGCCTGCTGTTTAGGTCTACAGCACGCCCATCAATCCACATGTATCGCACCTTGTGTCCGAGATAATCAAAAATATCGCCATCAGACACAACTAAAGTGGCGGCTTTTCCCACCTCTATGCTGCCAATTTTATCAGCTACACCAGCAATAGCTGCGGCATCAAGTGTAACAGAACGTAACGCCTGCTCCGGACTCAAGCCATAGCTGATGGCCTGACCAGCAGCAAACACCACATTGCGGGTATCCCAGTAGCCATCCAAAGATAGCGCAAACTTCACCCCGGCTTTCGCAAGCTGGGCCGGTGTCTGGAAAGACTGGCTGGAGGCTTCATCAGCACGTTCAGGAATACCATAAGGTGAGGTATAAATAACGGAGACGTCCGCGGCTGCCAGTTGCGGCGCAATGCGCCAGGCATCACGGCCACCCACTACTGTCAACGCAAAACCATATCGCTGGGCAAACTTCATCGCCTGTTCTATCTGACGCTCGTCATTGGCATGCACAAAAACCGGCAATTCGCCTTTAAACACTGGGATCATGGCCTGCCAGCGTGAATCTACCGGCAGTTTGACACCTTTTCCTACAGCGTCAGCATAAGCTTTCGCCGTTTTAAAATAGCCTTCCAGTTCAGCCATAGCTTTTTGGCTGGCTTTGCGTATTTCTTCTGGTTTCTCTGGACGCCATGGGTTTGGCATCACATCGGCCCGCGGCCATTTGATATGCAAAGCCACTGAATCAACCACTGTGGCATCTGTCCAGTTCCAGGCGTCCAATTGCATCAAAGCGGATTGCCCCATCAGTAAAGCACCGTTTGGATACACCAAGCTATAACTAAAGCCATTGGCTCGAATCGTAGGTATTACCTCAGAGTCGGCGTTGTAAGCCACCACCGCTTTAACATCAGGATTGGTAGTAGTCACTTCAGTCGTGTCGTCTGTAGACCGCACCGCTTCAATTTCCGTTAAACCCAGTTGATTCGCCAAAGCGACCAACCCCGGATACAACTGTTTGCCTTGTAACGACAGCACTTGCGCACCAGCTGGTACAGCTAAATCTGCACCTATGGCACTGATTTTACCGTCCACCAGTAAGACGTCTGTGTCTTTTAATACGCCATTGGTGACCGTATGCACTGTGGCATCCTGCAACAGTATGGCTTGAGTTTGTTTAGGCGCAGGCACTATATCGTTGGCTTGAGCAGTCAAGCTCAGCGATGCAGTCACCAGTAAAAGCCCGTGAAAGCCAAAGTAATTGGAGTTGCAGCGAGGCGACAAATGATTGAGACCCCAGGAGCATAGTTGTGCTATGTGTCTATGGATTGAGGCGGATGCTCGACAAGGAGCAAAGTCAATCCGCTGAAATATGTGACTGGGGCGAGAGAGTGCAGTCAACAATGCTGCAGCTTCAAGTACGAAGGGTTTAGAATGTTTCATTGATGACTCCATTAGTGCTGGTGATCGAAGGCAAGAGACAACACATCATGGTTATCTTCACAGTGCCAAACCGGGTTATTGGCTTTGTAAGAACCGCCAGAACCAGCTTTATCGTCATCTGCAGACTGCAACACCTTTTGGATCAGTTGTTGTCTTTCGCTTTTCACCTGTTGCTGCAGTTGCTCGTCCATCGTCAGTTGATAGTAAGGCGCACCTTCAATCCAGGTTTGCTGAGCTCGGGCGTAGACAGACAACGGATGTGCAGACCATAGTACGAAGTCGGCTTGTTTACCTTCTTCCACTGAACCTACTTTAGAATCAATTTTCAGCTGCTTCGCAGGATTGATCGTCACCATATTCAGTGCTTGCTGTTCGTCCATACCACAGTAGACCATAGCTTTGGCCGCTTCCTGATTCAGACGGCGCTGTAAATCCGGACTGTCTGAATTGACGCTGACAAGGACCCCTTGTTGTTGCATCAAACAAACGTTGGTTGGGATTGCATCCTGCACTTCCATTTTATAAGCCCACCAGTCGGCAAAAGTTGAAGCGCTGGCGCCATGTGCTTTCATCTCGTCTGCAACTTTGTAGCCTTCCAGAATGTGAGTAAAAGTAGTGATATTGAAGCCCATCTCTTCAGCTAATTTGATAATCATCAGAATTTCAGAGGCCACATAAGAGTGAACATGGATAAAACGTTCTTTATCCAGAATCTCAACCAAAGCTTTTAAACGGTAGTCCAGTCGCGGCGGCGCTGTTTTACTCTGCTGTGAGCCAGATAAATCTTCGTACTCCGCCCACTGAGCTTTGTATTCTTTGGCAGCCTGGAACGCATCCCGGATAATAGTATCGACACCACTGCGGGTCTGCGGATAACGGCTGACAAAGTCTTCACCCCAGTTGGATTGTTTAACGTTTTCACCTAAAGCAAACTTGATGCTCTCTGGCGCACCTTTAAATTTCAACTGGTCCGACGTATCGCCCCAGCGCAGCTGAATAATTTGTGCCTGGCCACCAATGGGGTTAGCGCTGCCATGTAACAACTGGGCTGTGGTGGTACCGCCAGCTAAGCCACGATAGATATTGATATCGTCCGCATCCAGCACGTCACCGATCCGCACTTCTGAAGTCACCGCGTCTGAGCCTTCGTTCACGCCCTGGTCAATGGCAATATGTGAGTGCTCGTCGATAATACCTGCGGTCAGGTGCATGCCAGTGGCGTCAATCACTTTAAAGCCTGATGGGGTAGATAAATTTTTGCCAATTTTGACAAAGTTGCCATCTTCTACCAGCACATCAGTATTTTCTAACTTACCGGCTTTGGCTGAGGTCCAGACCGTAGCATTTTTAATATGCACATTTTGTTGTTTGGCTTTTTCAGTCACACCAAAAGCCCGGTTCGGAGTAGTCAGCTTTGACACCAGGACTGGTGTTTCAACGGCCTTTTTCGGTTCAGCTTTGGCAAGCAAAGGTTGCTGCAGACTACTGATAACCACTAAGTTACCTTCAGCTGTCACTAACTTGCCTTGCAAGGTTTTGCCCTGAAGTTCACCACTAAATTGCGCTATGCCGGAGCCTTGGCCCAGAGCTTTTAAATCCAGGACAAACTGCAGCTGATTTTTCTGTATTGTCAGGTGTTTTAGCTTGCTGGTTTTATCCCCAAGCTTCACCGAGCCTTCCACTGCACCTTTTTTTTCCGTCAGTTCTAAAGGCAAACTGATGCCATTCACAATCAAGGGATAAGTACCGGCAAAGGCTGGTAAATCCATAGCTTTAAATTGCTGTTGCTGACCACGAACCCAGGTCGCTACAATTTCACCATCAGCAAACAGATCACCTTTACTGACCACTAAATCAGCCTGATAACCTTCAGCAATTTTGCCAATCTGGTTATCCAGGCCTAACCATTTAGCAGGTTCTGTAGTTAAAGCAGCTAAAGCTTTTTGCTGACTCAAACCATAAGACATGGCTTTACGCAGGTTTGGCCAGAATTGCTCTGGTTTTTCCAGTTTGTGCAAAGTCAGGGCAAAAGGAACTTTGGCCTGTTCCAACACTGCCGCATTGGCAGGCGCTCTTTCCCAGTGCCTTAGCTGCGCCAGTTCTACATCCAGTTGGTCATTCAGTTGTTGCACCGCAGGAGCTGCAGGAAAAGCCAAAGGTAAAATAAGCGGGCGCCCCATGGCCTTCACTAGGTCAATACGGCTGTATTCATAACCTGAAGCAACCAAAGCAGCTTTATCCAAACCAAATTCTTTGAATATTTGATCAGCCCGTAACAGCGCCTGATCATCTGTAGCCTCAAACACCAGGCCCTGAGTTTTTAACTGGCCCAGTGCTGCCAAATCCGCATTAAACTCAATAGCCTGGTTATAAAAACGCCAGTCGCTTTTACCATAAGCCTGACTGTACCAGTTCGCATCAGCCAGAGTCTGACGTATCAGGGCTATGCTTCCCATTAAAGAAGAGGGGTAACTTTGCACCGATGTGCCTTTGCCAAAAGCCATAAATTGATTGGCCTGAGCTCGCATGACAGCTTCATTTGGTAAGCCAGGTAGCAAAGAGGTTACAAAAGCCTGGCCACGGAAAATACCGTCAAAGTGACCAGACTGAACTGTAGTAAAGCCCTGCTGCTGATAGCTTTTTGCTTGCTCAGCGTCTGGTTTGAATTCGCTGACCCACTGACGACGGGCATGGATAGCCGCATTACTGGCGTTTCCACCTTTGCGATCATTGCTGTAATTGGGTTTGCGGCCAAACTCAAAACCATTACCTTTTTCCGCTTTAGGCACGCCATACTGACTGTATAAATCTATAAAGCCCGGATAAATAAAATAGCCACTGGCGTCTATGGCCTGATAACCTGCCGGGATTTCTGCCTGAGTTTGTATTTTGTGTATTTTGCCGTGACTGATAAGGACTGTGGCTTTATCAAGACGCTTACCTGGTTCAGGTATCACTGTAGCGTTGGTTAGTGCATAAAATTGGGGAGACTTATCGCGGATCCCTTGTACCGGCGTGGTCTGGTCCGCCGAAGCAGCAGGCAATAGCGCGCAAAGCATTGCCGTACTGCACAAGGACAGTTTTAGTTTGATCATGGATCGTTCCTGGTTTTTTGGGGTATGGCCCTGCAAACTGCCTGAGTAACAAGGCTTACTGACAACAGCAGATTACAGTGAAGCTTCCCCTGTTAATAATGGTTGATAACTCAGGTTATATAAGTCCTGCTCTGCTCTTGGCATGCTGAAGTAATAACCCTGGACCAGGTAGCAAGCATTGTTTTTCAAGAATTCTATCTGTTCTATGCTTTCGACCCCTTCCGCCACCACGCGCAGATTCATCTTTTGCGCCATTGCGATAATGGCTGCAACTATGTCCATATCGTTGGTGTCATCCGGAATGTCTTTGACAAAAGAACGGTCTATTTTCAGCTCGTCTACCGGGAATCGCTTTAAATAACTCAGCGATGAATAGCCTGTACCAAAGTCGTCAATAGATAAAGTGACCCCCAGCCCTTTTAACTCATTTAACTGGGCAATAGCCGCATCAGTATCTCCCATTAACATAGATTCGGTAATTTCGAAAATCAGTTTATCTGGCTGAG
>NZ_JAIWOI010000291.1 GCF_020217005.1 Rheinheimera sp.
CACCGGTGCGTTGCAACACACGTTCTACGACTTCGGTAAGGTTTTGATCGGTAAACTGCCGCGCCGACAGATTGATAGAGATAGTGACATCGTGACCGCGGGATTGCTGGCGGCTGATAAAACGACACGCTTCCCAAATAATCCATTCGCCAATTTCAACAATCAGGCCTGTACTTTCTGCAACAGGGATAAAGCGTAGCGGCGGGATCATAGAACCGTCAGGTCGGATCCAGCGCAACAAAGCTTCGTAGCCTATGACAACATCGGTACGAATATCTATTTTTGGCTGGTAATACAACACAAACTGATGCTCACGTATGGCTTCACGTAGTTGATTTTCGATTTGCAGTTTTTCTTTAGCAGCTTCATTTAAATCCTGGCTAAAGAAATGATAGGTATTGCGGCCACGGGCTTTGGCTTCATACATGGCCAAATCAGCATGTTTGAGCAGCAGTTCTTCGTCCGCCGCATCTTCCGGCGCTATAGTGATGCCAATACTGGCACTGATGGCCACTTCCTGGCCTGTTAATTTTACCGGCGCTGCAAAACTTTGCTGCAGGTTTTCTGCAATCAAGGCCGCCTGGGTACGGTCTTTAATGCCACTTAAAATAACGGCAAACTCATCGCCACCTAAGCGGGCTATGGTGTCTTCTTCACGTAACCTGCTGATCAACCTGCGCGCAACTTCTTTTAACAGCTCGTCTCCTGCATCATGCCCCAGGGTATCGTTAATCCGCTTGAATTCATCCAAATCAAAATACAACAAAGCAAAGTGATAATAGCCGCGGGAAGACATAGCTATAGCTTTACGCAACTGGTCACGGAAGTAACTACGATTTGCCAGACCAGTCAACATATCGTAATAAGCAAGTTGCTCCATTTTCCGCTGGCTCTCTTTGATGAAAGAGATGTCCTGCATAGCACAAACATAATTACTGACTTCGCCCTTCTCATCACGAATAGGTGCTATTGCCAGTGATACCCAAAGTTTGCGCAATACATGCTGCAATAACATATCACCACGCCAGTGGTGCCGCTCCTGTAAGGTTTGCGCTATTTCTTCACCAACAAAAAACATCTCTGCAGCAAATAACGACGACAATGGTTTTTGCATCATTTGTTCTGCAGTACAACCCATTAATTCCAGCATAAAAGGGTTTACATATTCGATATGCAACGCTTTGTCTGTCAGTAACAACCCAGAACTGGAAAAAGCAACTGCCTTAGTCAATTTGCGGGTGGCGCGTTCAGCTTCTTCCTTTTCTCCTATCCGGGTATTTAAGCCGGAAATCAGCTGATGTATTTCTTCGGCCATGCCGTTAAAAGCTCTGTTGAGCATACCAATCTCGTCATCGTGCTGATCAAGAGCAATCTGCTGCAAGTCGCCTCTGCTAATTTTTTGTACGGCTGAGGATAAACGGGTTAAGCGTTTTAAAATGAACTGATAAATAAAAAACTGCAGTGACAAAGCCACCACTGCTGCAACAGCAAGAAAAATCAACATTACATTGTCACGAAAATCCTTTAAACCGGCACTTACCGCCTGTTTATCCTGATACAAAGCCAGATACCAGCTCAGACGCTCAACTTTTGCTGCTGAAACCAAATAGTTGGCTAAGTCCGCCTGCAAAAACTCCTCATTGCCAGGGTTGGCTGTGACTTGTTGAATAAAAGCAGCTAATTCCGGCCTCCTCGGTGTAACCGAACTGTAATGAGCATCAAAGTTTTGTTGCCTGCCGCTCTGGACAGGAGCTGGTTTTTTTCCATCCAGCAACAAATTACCTTGTGGATCAAATAACATACTGCGCAATCCAGTGGCAGATTGTTCGATACTGGTTAACTCCAAAAACAGCTCATCCAAAATGTAATCACTGCCGGTCACCCCTAAAAACTCATCTTTGGCGTATACAGGGATCACCAGACTGGTCATCCATTTCTGCCAGATCGGGTCATAGTAGATAGGGGTCCAGCGCGGCAGACGGCTTGGATTTTGCTCAGGAGTGGCGATATCAAAAAAGATATCTTTGGTGAAGTTGTGGGTCACGGGCACTTCAAGCGCCCAGTCTGCAGGCGCTATACGGATCAACCCTTGTTTAGAGATAAAGTAAAAATTAAAAAATTCTTCCAGCATCAGAGGCGCTAATTGCTGCCATAACTCTTCTGTCTGGACTAACCAAAGCGCTTGCTGTGCATCTAATTTTTCTTGTGGGATAAAAGCAGCAGATAAATCATCCTGACTCCGCACACTACCGTCAGCCTGCGCTGCAGGAGGGGATGCAACAACGCCAGAGTTTTTTGTTAAGTAACGCACCACAATATTATTTGCACTGATCGCCTTTTTCTCTCTGGTTAAAAATCCGGCATCCAGTTCTCGGGCATATTTTTCAGATTGTAACTTTAATCCGGACTTTTCCTGTTCAATCAGTACATTTTGTTGCAGCATAAGTACAGCGTAAGCAATAGCAGCGCCAGCTACTACAGTCAGCATAAACACCAGCAGCGCAAACTTAATGCTTAGGGAATTCATACCTGTAGGTGTGTGAAAATTAACTTCCTTCACATAATATCCTGAATTGACAGCGACGGGGTTCAGTTGTAATGCTAATGTGGCATACAAAAGCATCAAACCATTATTGCATCAAAATCAAACAAATGAGAATTAAGCCAATGAAAAATCTGTTTATCTTTCTGTCTTTGAGTTTGTCCTCTGCCGCGGCTCTGGCGGGCAGCGCCTTTACCGACGCCGAAGACTCAGTCACTTATCGTCAACATAGCTTTCAGTTAATCAGACATAACTTCGTCGATTTAGGAGATATGATGCGCGGTAAAGTACCTTTTGATGCAAAACGAGCAGAAAAACGCGCAGATGCATTGGCTACTTTAACTACTCTGCCATGGGAAGCTTTTGAAGTACCTGGCGCAGACAAAGTAAAAAGTGATGCCAAAGCAGAAATTTGGAAAAACCTTCAGGATTTTCAGAAGAAGGCACAGCAATTTCAGGCTGATGCGTTGGCCTTACAAACAGCAGCTAAATCTGGTGAACAAGCGACCATCAAGCCAGCTTTTGGGAATTTCGCCAAAAATTGTAAAGCTTGTCATGACCAATACAAAGCTGACTAATATCTATCCTTCGTCCTTGAAGCCGCAGCTTTGTTAACTGCGGCCTTTCGCCCCAGTCACATAGTCAGCTATGCTCCCGGGGTCTCAATTCCTTGTCGCCTCGCTGCAACTCCAATGACTTTGGATAGATCCTTATGGTTTAAAGCCGCAGCTTTGTTAACTGCGGCCTTTCGCCTCGCTGCAACTCCAATGACTTTGGATATATGCTTCGTCTTTGAAGTCGCACTGTACGAACGGGGGTAATATTCCCTTTCCTATCAATGATCACCACTGCTGATACAAAGCCATACCTTGCCATAATGCGAAAATACCGGCGAAGACCAATACCAGTAGCAGATACCAAAATGTTGATTTTACTGCAGGTTGTTCAGCTTCGGATTCAAGTTTACCGTGCAGCATAGCACCTAAAACACCATCTTTTTTCAACCCATGAAAAAGCGCTGCCACCACATGCACAGCAATCAGCACCAGTAGCAGATTAAAATTATTGTGATGAAACCAGGACGCAAAAGACGACCAGTCGGAAGAAACAGCACTATACAAAGGCCCCTCTGTCATCACGTCGTCTGTCGTCATTAAACCTGAGATAAACTGTAAGACCAACAACAACATCAGGCTAAGGCTCATATAAGCTGATAAGCCTCTGTGCCCTATGCCATGTTTGGCTTTGTTCCACTTGCGCAGCAGTTGAGCAGGGCTTTGCAAAAAGTGCGCAAAGCGGGCTGTCTCGCTGCCTACAAAACCCCAGACCAGACGGCTGAGTAATAACGCAGCTAAGGTGTAAGCCAGAACCTGATGCACGACCAAATATCCTTGTTCCGCGCTGAACCATAAAGCAACCAATAACAACAATTGGCTCCAATGGTAAATACGTATGGCTTTATCCCATAGCTGAATCACTTTCATCTTTTCTCTGTCCTCTATTATGATAAGTTATTGATTTTACCTTATTGGAAGAGAAAACCTATGCTTTGGTTCAAACGGATTTCCCTGATCTTAGCCGTGTTGATACTACTTTTGGCCGGCTTTTTGTATTTTGCGCTTCGCAGCAGTCTGCCCCTCTATGAAGGTGAATTAATTTCTGAAGTCCGTCAGACGGTAGAGATCAGTCGTGACGCCCAAGGCTATGCCAGTATCAAAGGGCAAAATCGTAACGACGTCGCCTATGCGTTAGGCTTTGTTCATGCTCAGGAGCGCTTTTTCCAGATGGACTTATTGCGCCGTAATGCCGCAGGCGAGTTATCTGAGCTTTTTGGTGAAATTGCGTTGGAGCTGGATAAAAAACGCCGGATCCACAGGTTCAGAGCTAAAGCCGAACGCGGTTTCGCCGCTTTACCTCAAGAGCAAAAATTGTTGTTGCAGCGTTACACAGCAGGGGTCAATGCAGGTTTAGCAGAATTAGGCTGGCCCCCTTTTGAATATGGCTTGCTGGCACAAAGCCCACGTAGCTGGACCGGAGCTGATTCATTTTTAGTCTTGTACAGCATGTACCTTGATTTGCAGGGATCCGAAGGCAAAGACGAACTGGCAATGGGCTTGATGCAACAAAAGCTGCCGCAGGATTGGTACGAGTTTTTGTTCCAACATAGTCCAGACTGGCAAGCCGCTATGGATGACAGCAGGGTCAGTTTGACACCTCTGCCTAAATCCACTTACCCGGCTGTGCTCACTGGGCAAAAAACCGCCTGTACTGAGTGCGTTTTGCATGACGGCACTGATATAGGAAGCAATAATTTCGCCGTATCAGGCAAAAGAACAGTGGATGGCCGCGCTATTCTGGCGGACGATATGCATTTAGGCATCCGTGTGCCTGGAACCTGGTTTAAAGCCCAACTGAAATGGCAGGAAAATGGCGAAAACTACCAAGTCGCAGGGGTTAGTTTACCCGGCACCCCAGCCATAGTCGCAGGAAGTAATGGCTCGATCGCCTGGGGTTTTACCAATAGTACAGCGGATTGGTCTGACGTGATTCAGCTGAAATTGGATGAAAAAGGTGAGAAATACCTAACAGCGGATGGATGGCAGGAATTCAGCTATCAAAACGAAGTGGTTAAAATCAAAGATCAGCCCGATGAATTGGTGTTGCAAAAAGAAACCATTTGGGGACCAGTGCTCACACCACCTTTTCAGAATTATGCATACCGCTGGGTGGCTCATGATCAGGAAGGGGCAAACTTTAATTTGCTGGCTCTGGAAAAAAGCAAAGGTGTACGCGAAACGTTAAAACTGGCTGCCAGTGTCGGAGTTCCGGCGCAAAACTTACTGGTGGCAGATAAAGACGGCGCTATTGGCTGGACTTTAATAGGGGCGTTGCCAGAGCGCAAAGTACAACAGATGGATAGTCCACAGGATTGGAGCAACGAACAAAACAGCTGGACGGGTTATTTAGCTGCTCAGCATTACCCACAACTATATCAACCCGCCTCAGGACAACTCTGGACAGCCAACAGCAGAATGATTGGAGGAAAAGATTTGGAGCTGATTGGTAATGGCGGTTACGACTTAGGCGCCAGGGGCCAGCAAATCCGTGATGCTTTAACAGCAACAAAACAACATAACGAGCAGAGCCTGCATGCGATTCAACTGGATCACCGTGCTTTAATGCTGGCCCGCTGGCAGCAACTGTTGTTGGACTCAGTGCTGACTAAAGACTTTGTCGCTGAGCATGACCTGGATGCTTATCTGAATTATGTAATGAAAGATGCCAGCCATGCCAGTATAGGCTCAGTTGGTTATTCGCTGGTCAGGGCTTTCCGTACTAAAACGCTGGAGTTAATTTTTGCGCCTTTAACAGCCTTACTGGAGCAAAACAAACTATCTGGCCGGGATTTAAAATTCTCTTTGGAAACCGCAGGCTGGGAAATGATCCGGCAACAACGTACCGATACGTTACCAGCGGCTTTTAGCTCGTGGCGGACCTTGTTACAGCAGGCGGTACTGCAGAGTAAAAAACAACTGGAGACTGATTATGGCAGCTTGGCCGGGGCAAGTTGGGGTACGATCAATCGAAGTGCTATTGCACATCCTTTAGCAGCCGCTGTGCCGTTTTTTGGCGACTGGCTGAATATGCCTGCCATGCCGATGAATGGCGATAGCCATATGCCCAGAGTACAAAACAAAGTCCATGGTCAGTCCGAGCGCATGGTGGTGTCACCTGGCAACGAAGCAGATGGTATTTTAGTAATCCCGGCAGGACAGTCTGGTCATCCTTTATCGCCTTTTTATGCTGCCGATCACGACTTCTGGTTAAAGGAACAGCCATTAGGCTTTTTACCTGGTGAACAAAAATACTTGATGAAGTTACAACCTAAAGCTTGACTTTAGACGTCCAGACTTACTATTGTGGTGGCCATGAAACAGATTCAGATCGCTCGCTTTTTTCGCCTCTTTACCACCCCAACGGGGAGGCGGTAGGTCGCGCGCGCGTGATAAACCAAAAAACCTCCCACCATCGGGAGGTTTTTTTTTAGCTTAAAGGACGCTTTTATGAGCATAGATTTAGACCAAATCCGCCAGCAAATCAGCAGTACCGACAGAGATCTACTGCAATTACTGGCTACCAGAAGACAACTTGCCCTCAGCGTGGCTGATGCCAAACTGGCACAAAACAAACCTATTCGTGACCAAAAACGTGAAGAAGAGTTGCTGGTGTCACTGATAGAAAGTGGCAAAGTCTTAGGCCTGGACGCTCAGTATGTCACTAAAATTTACCATGTGATTATTGAAGACTCAGTGCTACAACAGCAGGCCAAAGTTCAAGGGCAACTGAATGGCGACAACGGCCCTGTCTGTCGTGTCGCCTTTTTGGGCCGTCAGGGCTCTTATAGCTATTGGGCAACACAAAAGTACTTCACCCGCCGCGCCGAAAAACTGATTGAAATTGGCTGTGACAGTTTTAACGAAATTGTACAAGCAGTAGAAACTGGCCATGCCGACTATGCAGTGCTGCCAATTGAAAACACCTCATCTGGCAGCATTAATGAAGTGTACGACATACTACAACAGACCCGTTTGTCGATAGTGGGCGAACTGACTCATCCTATTGAACATTGTTTATTAGGGGTTGAGGGTACTGATCTGACGAAAATCCGCCAGATTTGCGCTCACCCTCAGGTCATAGCCCAGTGCAGTAATTACCTGCAGGGCTTATCTAATGTAAAAATTGAATACTGCGACGCCTCGTCAGACGCCTTTGAGCGGGTGCGTAAAGCCCAGGATAAATCCGTCGTTGCGATAGGCGGTGAAGAAGGCGGTAAGTTGTATGGGTTAGAAGTATTAGGCCGGGGTTTGGCCAACCAAAAAGATAACGCCAGCCGTTTTATTGTGGTCGCTCGTAAAGCTATTAACGTCGCCAAAGCCATACCTGCCAAAACCACTTTTATTATGTACACCGGCCAACAGCCTGGTGCTTTAGTGGATGCTTTAACAGTACTGAAGCAACACGGCATCAGCATGGGTAAACTCGAGTCCCGCCCTATTCCGGGCAATCCCTGGGAAGAGATGTTTTATGTCGACGTATTCGCCAATTTAGGTGATTACGCCATGACACGGGCTTTGGATGAACTGAACCGTATCACCCGTTTTGTCAAAGTGCTGGGCTGTTATCCAAGTGAAGATATCAGCCCAACAGTAGTAGCTGCGGACGCTTCATAATTTAATTTGCTGACCTTTTTCAGCAATTTGGCAATGCAGACCGTAGTCCAGCATACGGCTCTGCAACGCCAGCTGTGCTTTTGGCTCCCCATGCACCAGATAAAAACGTGGCTGCCCCCCAATCATTCGTGCCCAGCCCAATAATTCGTCCTGACCTGCGTGAGCGGAAAAACCGCCAATGGTATGGACTGTGGCTTTCACTGCGATATTCTGACCGAACAATTTGACCCGTTTTTCGCCATCGACCAGCCGACGGCCTAAAGTGCCTTTCGCCTGAAATCCGACAAAAACCAGGTGATTACTACTTTTCCATAGGTTGTGTTTTAAGTGATGCACTATACGGCCACCGTTGCACATGCCAGAGCCAGCAATCACAATAGCACCACCGCTCACACGGTTTAACGCCATCGACTCTTCCATACTGGATGCCAGGCGTAAGATAGGTAAAAATGACTGCAAATCACGGGCTCCGTAGCCTTGCAACACCTTGGTGTCCTTGCGATCAAATTCCGCCATCAGTTCACTGTAGATCTTAGTGATCTCTATCGCCATAGGGCTGTCCAGTACCACCATTTTTTGTTTTAACCGGCCCTGATGGTACAAAAGTCCGAGGTAATACAAAATTTCCTGACTGCGCCCCAGAGCAAAAGCCGGAATAAACACATTGCCGCCCGCTTTGTGCGCCTCTTCCAACGCATTGGCAAACTCCTCTAAGGTGTTCTGCAGCGGCTGGTGGTTGCGATCGCCATAAGTGCTCTCCATCAAGACCAGATCTGCGGTTTTTACAGGACTTGGATCGGGCATCAGTACTGTCGCCGGATTGCCTAAATCACCGGAAAACACCAATTGCCGCATCGCTTTGCCCTGCTTCACCACAAGCTGAACTATGGCTGAGCCGAGAATATGGCCCGCGTCTAAAAACTCCAGCTCCAGTCCGTCACAGACCGTGACTTTTTGCCGATATGCCACCGGATGGCAACAATCCAGTACTTGCTCTACGTCTTGCACCGCCATAACAGGGTCCAGCAATTTTTTACCTTGCCGGGCTAAATGCCTGTTTTGCCATTCCAGATCTTTTAAATACAAATGCACCGAATCTTTCAGTAACACACCAAGCAATAAAGCCGTGCCCTGAGTGCAGTAGATTTTGCCCTGAAAGCCTTTCGCAACCAGCAAAGGCAATAAGCCGCTGTGGTCTATATGGGCATGCGACAAAATCACATAGTCGATATCTTTAGGTCTGAAGGCAAAACGGAATTTGTTCCACTCGGTAATTTGGTTTTCACCTTGTGTCATACCGCAGTCGAGTAAAATCCGTTTATCCTGCAATTTCAACAAATAACAAGATCCTGTAACCTGCTCGGCGGCGCCTAAAAAGGTTAAACTGGCATCTAAAGGCATAAGGTACACTCCGCTGTTCATTTTAGGGATCTAGCTGTCATGTCCATGTTATAACTGAACTGAAGTGTTAAAAGATTAGTCTATATCAAACAAAGTATTAGTTTATGCCCGTCGTATTTGAAGCTGCAGCTTTGTTGACTGCGTCATCTCTGTATCTTCAGTTAACCCGGGGGTCGTTCGCCTTCCCTGTTATGGAGTCCCGTTATGTCTGCTGACAACCCGCTGTATCAACGTCATCTGAGTTCTGCCCGTGAAGCAACAGAACAACAAAGCCAGGATTTACTCGAACATCCGTCTTATCGACTGGCTTTTGCCGATGATGATTTTTTGATGCAGGACGAATTGCGCCATGTCCGTTTACAACTGGAATATTTAAAACCTCAGTTGGTGATGGAACAGCATCAGGTCAAGGCCACTGTAGTGGTATTTGGCAGCGCACGTTTTGTCTCCCCCCAACAAGCACAACAGCTTCTGACCCAGGCCAAATCTGAGCTGGCACAATCTCCGGCAGACGCAGAGTTACAACTCAAGTTCAAGCAGGCCGAGCGTCAGCTGAAAAACAGTGCTTATTATCATGCTGCAACCGAGTTCGCACGGCTGGTCACAGAACATAGCCATAGCTGTCCTGACAGCTCTTTGATGATTATCAGCGGTGGTGGGCCAGGTGTGATGGAAGCAGCCAATAAAGGCGCTTACGAAGCTGGAGGTCAAAGTATTGGATTGAATATAGTACTGCCACACGAGCAAAAACCTAACCCTTATATCACCCCAGAGTTTTGCTTTCGCTTTCACTACTTTGCTATTCGTAAAATGCATTTTCTGCAGC
>NZ_JAIWOI010000292.1 GCF_020217005.1 Rheinheimera sp.
GGGCACGGGCTTTAGTCGCCTTCCCGGGCGGTTTTGGCACTTTAGATGAATTGTTTGAAACTCTGACCTTATTGCAGACAGGCAAAGCCACTACAGTGCCAGTGATCTTGTATGACAAAAGTTTTTGGACCCGATTGATTAACTTTGACTTACTGGTCGAGGAAGGATTAATTAAAGCCGAAGATATGCAGTTGATTCAGTTTGTCGATACACCAGAACAAGCCTGGCAAGCCATTTGTCATTGTTATCAGTTGTAGCAACAAAAATGGGGTCAGATCACATTAGTTATGCGTAACTAATATGATCTGACCCCATTTTCAGTTTATTAAGCTTTTACGCAGTCAACAAAATATTCGGTTTTACCGTTACGCTCTTCGCTGACCAAACCGTGGATATAAGTCTCAAAACCCGGGAAACGACCATTAAATTCGCGGGCGAACTTCAGGTAATCCACTATCACAGTGTTAAACACTTCACCTGGCACTAACAATGGAATGCCCGGTGGATAAGGCGTTAGCATCACAGCTGTGATACGGCCAATCAGGTCATCCAGCGGCACCCTGTCCAACTCTTTGTGCGCCATAGCGGCAAAAGCTTTGGAAGGCTTCATTGCAGGCACCAGCTCAGATAAATACATCTCAGTCGTCAGCTTCGCCACGTTGTTTTCACGGTAGATCTGGTGAATTTGGTCACACAAATCTTTCAAGCCAATGCGCTCATACTGAGGGTACTTAGCGATAAACTCTGGCAATACCCGCCACAGTGGCGCGTTTTTGTCGTAGTCGTCTTTAAATTGCTGCAGCGCTGTCACCATAGTATTCCAACGGCCTTTGGTAATGCCGATGGTAAACATGATAAAGAACGAGTACAGACCAGTTTTTTCAATCACTACACCGTGTTCTGACAGGTATTTGGCTACTATAGCCGCAGGAATACCTGTCTCATCAAAATCACCATCCACATTCAGCCCAGGAGTCAGAATAGTGGCTTTGATCGGATCCAGCAGGTTAAAACCTTCAGCAATATCGCCGAAGCCGTGCCAGCTTTCGCCCGCTTTTAACATCCAGGCATCACGGTGATCCAAACCTTCGTCCGTTAAATCATCAGGGCCCCAGACTTTAAACCACCAGTCTTCGCCGTATTCGTCGTCGACTTTACGCATAGCGCGACGGAATTCCAGCGCTTCGTCCAATGATTCTTCCACTAAAGCAGTACCACCAGGCGCTTCCATCATAGCTGCAGCCACATCACAGGATGCAATAATGGCGTACTGTGGACTAGTTGAGGTATGCATCAGATAAGCTTCGTTAAACAGGTGCTGATCCAGCTTGTTTTGCTTCGCATCCTGCACCAGAATTTGTGACGCCTGTGAAATACCTGCCAGCAGTTTATGCGTTGACTGAGTTGAGAACACCATAGAAGTTTCACAACGCGGACGGCCTTCGCCTATGGCATGGTAATCACCATAGAAGTCATGGAAAGCAGCGTGCGGCAACCAGGCTTCATCAAAGTGCAGCGTTTCAATTTCACCATCGAGTAAAGACTTAATCTCTTCGACGTTATACAAGACGCCATCGTAAGTTGACTGAGTAATGGTTAATACCCGAGGTTTCACATCAGGATTTTGTTCGAGCTTTTCACGGCAGAACGGATTAGCCAACATCTTTTTACGGATAGTAGCGGGTTCAAATTCGCTGCGTGGAATAGGGCCAATAATGCCGTAGTGGTTGCGGGTTGGCATTAAAAATACCGGTACAGCGCCCGTCATCATAATGGCATGCAAAATGGATTTATGGCAGTTACGATCTACCACCACTATATCGCCCGGAGCCACTGTAGAGTTCCAGACGATTTTATTCGAGGTTGACGTGCCATTGGTGACAAAAAACAGATGATCGGCATTAAAAATACGAGCCGCATTGCGCTCAGAGGCCGCTACAGGCCCGGTGTGGTCTAACAACTGGCCTAATTCATCAACCGCATTACAGACATCGGCACGCAACATATTTTCACCAAAAAATTGATGAAACATCTGGCCGACAGGCGATTTTAAAAAAGCCACACCACCCGAGTGTCCAGGGCAGTGCCATGAATACGAGCCATCCTGGGCGTAGTTGGTTAAAGCACGGAAAAACGGTGGAGCCAGTGTATCTAAATAGCTTTTCGCTTCACGAATAATATGACGAGCAACAAACTCCGGCGTGTCTTCATGCATGTGAATAAAACCATGCAGTTCACGCAAAATAGCGTTCGGTATATGACGTGAGGTACGGGTTTCTCCGTAAAGGTAAATCGGAATATCCGGGTTGCGATGACGGATTTTGTCGACAAAACCTTTCAGATTTTCCAGCACGGAATGAGAATCTTCGACGCTGCCACCACCAAACTCTTCGTCGTCAATAGACAAAATAAATCCAGCAGCGCGGCTTTGTTGTTGCGCGAATGAGGTTAAATCGCCGTAACTGGTGTAACCTACTACATCCATGCCTTCAGCTTCAATGGCTGCAGCCAGTTCACGTATGCCGGAACCGCTGGTATTTTCAGATCTGAAATCTTCATCAATGATGATCAGAGGGAAGTAAAAACGCATGGAGTACCCCAAGCCGGTTAAAAGTGCGCAAAGGATACTTTATTTTGCAGAAAATTCCTCTAATCCGACCTGTTTTTCCTGCAGAAAAATCGCAAATTCCCTAAAACATACCCAAAACACAGAATTGAATACGTATTCACCAATGGCAAAATCCGAATTGTCATGGAACTGACACAAGTTTTAACCATCTTAGCTATGGCTACAACCCAAGGTAGCTCTATTCCTGTTCTATACCTTGCGATTCAGGGACTGCATGCAGTCCCTGCTTTTTTGCATTTTTATATGCTATTCACAGTCAAATAAAATCTAAATACCTGAATAATCCTGGCCAGCAGCAGGACTTTGCTCTGTGCAGTAACCAGCTTCAGTCAGTAAATCCAGCAATTCTTCTTCACTGACCCCTACTGCGCGTAAGTGTTGCTCAGCCTCTTCCACAGCTTTGC
Source organism: Rheinheimera sp. (assembly GCF_020217005.1). GTDB lineage: Bacteria > Pseudomonadota > Gammaproteobacteria > Enterobacterales > Alteromonadaceae > Pararheinheimera. Next base: position 3,034 of record NZ_JAIWOI010000292.1, read on the forward strand.
CCCGCTGCAGATCTGTCCTGATAGTTTTAATATGCACAGAGCGCATAAATTCAGATGTTCTTTTGCCCATGATTAAACTCCGCTTCACCTATTCAGTTGCGGCGGATCCTAAACAGCCTGAACAAAGTTTGCATTGAAAAAACGCCGAAAATCAGAAATCTTCACCGGACCGTCATACAAAAGTCATAAAAAAGCCATACTAGGTTATCGAGTGTTCAAACGGCGTTCTATTGGTGCCAATTGCCTCATTTGCTTTAAAATCCATTGCTGGCGTTTGGATACATAAGGCGATGGACTTTGTACTTTAAACCTCAGAGGATTAGGTAATACAGCGGCTAATAACGCGGCCTGATGACGATTCAACTTGCTGGCAGGTCGCTTAAAAAACTTTTGGGCAGCCGCTTCAACACCAAAAACTCCCGGACCAAATTCCACGCTGTTCAAATAAACTTCTAAAATACGCTCCTTACCCCAACACAATTCAATCAAGCCGGTAAACACCAATTCCAGTCCTTTACGGAACCAGCTGCGGCCTGTCCATAAAAATACATTCTTCGATGTTTGCTGGCTGATGGTAGAAGCCCCACGTACTTTCCGGCCTTTACTGTTGTATTCCAGAGCCTTTTCAATGGCGACAGTATCAAAACCATAATGATCCGGAAATTTTTGATCCTCTGCCGCCACAACGGCTTGTTTCATTGCCGCAGAGATTTGCTCAAAAGGCACCCAGTGGTGCTGCAATTCATAACTTTTGTGATTATTCCAAAGCGCCTGAATTTGTCGCTCTATCATCACGCCCGTGACAGGAACAGGCACAAAAGCAAACAAAATGACCAGACTCAAAGCCAGGATAGTCAGGTATTTTATAATCCGAAGCAGCCTGTGAAACCAAAGTGAAATCAATGACTTTTTCCAAAAAATATTCAGCTGGTTAATAGATTTCAGTGTAAAGCGCCAGCGCAAAATCAGCCAGCTTTAGTTGCTGACTGATTTTATTTCTGGTTGAGGGGCAAAGGAATTTAACTACGTTCGTCTGAGGCTTTTTGTAACAAACGCCGGCTTTCCTGCAGAAACTGCTCGGCCAGAGGGCCGAAAAATTGTTGTCCTTTTGCAAATTCAGCCATTAAACCCGCTTTATCCCGCGCAGCCAGTAAATGCGATAACTGATTAAAGCGATGTTGATAGCGTTGCAATAAGCCAGTGACAGAACTGGACGACAGCATAATGTCTGCATACAACTCTGCATTTTGAGCAAACAAACGTCCAACCATAGCCAGTTCCAGCCGGTAAATGGGTGAACTCAATTCCAGTAATTGTTGTAAATCGGCCTGCTCTTCTGCCAGGTGCACACCGTACACCAGTGAACTGAAGTGGCGCATCGCTTGAATAAGCTGCATCAGATCATCATGCTGCTGCGCAGACTTTTCTGTCAGCACAGCCCCCCAAACTTTGAATTGCTGAATAAGCCATTGGTACTTTTCAGCATCGCGCCCATGACTGACCACCACCACTTGCTTGGCAATATTACTGATATCTGGGCCAAACATTGGATGCAAACCTATGACAGCACCACTGTGTCTGGCCAACATGGCATTCAAAGGACCAGTTTTGGTGCTGGTTAAATCAGCAAGTACAGTATCGGCATCCAATTGTGGTAACTGAGCTATGACCTGCTCAGTTACAGCTATAGGTACAGCAACCAGCACTAAAGCAGCGCCCTGGACCAGTTCTTCTGCCTGATGCCAGTTATGTTGCTCCAGAACCTCAACGCAGTAACCTGAACGCTTGAATAAACTAACAAAACGTTTGCCTAAAGCACCGTCACCACCAACTACCACGACTTTGTCGCCGACAGCGCGGCAGCAGACAAAACCTGCTTCCTGCGTTTGATAGGATTCACGCATCACACGACGCAATACATCTTCAATCAGATCAGCGGAAACACCAGCTTGTTCAGCCTGCTCACGACGGGCTTTAATCAACGCCTGTTCGCGCTCTGGCACATATAAAGGTAAAGCAAACTGTTGCTTCACACGCCCTACTTGTGCAGTGACAGCGGCTCTTTTCGCTAATAGTTCGACCAGTTGGCTGTCCAACTGGTCGATTTGCTGACGCAAAGGTAACAAAGCAGACATAGGGTCTTGTGTAACTACAGGGTCATTCATATAACTATCTCAGGCAGCAACTTCAGCTGCAGATTGTTGTGACGAAAGCTGTTGATCTAAATCTGCCAATAAGCCCGCTGTAGTGGCCCAGTCGATACAGGCATCTGTGACAGATACACCATAAAGCTCTGCTTTACCATCTACTAAATCCTGACGGCCTGCATGAATATGGCTCTCCAGCATAATACCAATAATAGATTTATTGCCTTTAATCCGTTGCTCAAGCACTGCCTGAGCCACAATACCTTGTCTATTGTGATCTTTGCTGGAGTTACCATGGCTGCAGTCAATCACCAGACCTTCAGGTAAACCATGTTTACGCAGCGCAGTTAATGCCGCCTGAACACTTTCTTCGTCGTAGTTAGGTTTAGAACCACCACGTAAAATCACGTGTCCGTCCGGATTACCTGCAGTTTGTACCAAAGACACCTGACCCTTTTGGTTTATACCAATAAAACTGTGGCCACTGGCGGCAGATTGCAGCGCATTCAGAGCAATATTTAAATTACCGTCCGTGCCGTTTTTAAAACCGACTGGCATAGACAAACCGCTGGCCATTTCGCGGTGTGTTTGTGACTCCACAGTACGGGCTCCAACAGCAGCCCAACTGATTAAGTCTGATAAGTATTGTGGACTGATAGGGTCAAGGGCTTCAGTTGCAGCAGGTAATTCCATCTCGACCAAATCCAGTAACAAACGACGGCCTTTGGTTAAACCTGTTTCCAGATCAAAGGAATCATCCAGATGTGGATCATTGATAAAACCTTTCCAGCCTACTGTAGTACGGGGTTTTTCAAAGTACACCCGCATCACTATGTATAAAGTATCTTTGTATTGCAGTTGTAACTGCTTAAGGCGGCGGGCGTAATCCATCGCAGATACAGGATCATGTATAGAACAAGGCCCCGTAATGACCAGCAAACGAGGGTCACGGCCGTGCACTATGTCTGCTATTTCCTGGCGGGATTTCTGAATAAAGTCTGATCCGACATCAGATAAAGGTAAGGCTTGCTTTAATACTGCAGGCGGACTTAATAACTGCTCCGAAACTATACGTAAATCGTCAACTATTTTGCTCATTTGAATGCTCCTGTTTGCATCATGCGTTGCCAAAGCGCCGGTTTTTACTTGATAAATGCAAGCAGAACACCAGTAAACTTATATTTACAACACGTACTAATTTAATTACGAATGTGGCCATATTAAAAACCGACAGCACTCAAGTCAACCTTTAAAGCCAAATAAATTGAGGAAAAGACCTGGAAAATCAAAATCAGAAACAAGTAAACTTTTAATTACACCCAAGTTATTCCCTGACCAAAGTGAATTCTGAGGCTATTTCTACAGTACGGCGGCTAGGTGAAGGTTGGAATAATATCTGCTGATGATGGTCTACACTGAAAGCTGAGGCTATCAGACTTTGTAAAGGCGGATCTATGGCAAGTTCAACTTACTCTCCATTGCCAGCATTTGATGAATTGCTATGCATGGCAAAACAGAATCCAGCCGCGCTGGATGAGCTGCAACAAAAACTGAACCAGGAACTGATTGACGCGCAAAGCGACGACAGAGGGCGTAAAGCTATTCAACAAACTCTGTTCAGGTTACAGTCAGAACAATTTCGTTATAAAGCACCATTGGTCCGACTGACCAGAGCTTATCAGTTGATGTTGTCAGAAATGAGCCGGATGCAGGATGCTCTTGAACAGTTGTGCATGGCACAGGAACCTCAGCCTAAGTCTTGTGCAGTCGTTTTACCTTTCAGGTCAAAGAGTCAGGAGCAATAAGTGAGAAAAAAGCCGTTGAAAATCACAAAAAATAAAGTGACAGCGACCTGTGTTCTCGTCTAGAATTGATAAAAATACAAAATATGATACCCATTAGCCCCGTATGAACAAAAGTAAACACACAGAACCTTTACTGTCGACTCAACAAGCTGCTGATTTACTTGGTGTTTCTTTACGCACCGTGCAGTTATGGGTAGAAAAAGGTGCTCTGGATGCCTGGAAAACACCAGGTGGTCATCGCCGTGTCACTCAGTCTTCTGTCGAACGCCTTCTACTGAAAAATCAGACTCAGCCTGTTGATAATTCAGTTCGCATTCTACTCGCAGAAGATGATGAACTACTCAAACAGCTTTATAGCCTGCAAATTGAATCCTGGGGGTTACCCATCAGTTTGCAATCTGTCACTAACGGTATAGCAGGTTTATTAAAAATCGGCGAATGGGCGCCACAGATTCTGATTACGGATTTGCAGATGCCCGAACTGGATGGCTTTCAGATGATTCGTGAGCTGAAATTATCTCCGCGCCACGAGAATATGAAAATCATAGTAGTCACCGCGCTCACAGATGCTGAGATTACATCAGGCGGTGGTTTACCTGACACAGTCCAGCTGATGCGCAAACCTTTGCTGTTCAGCGACTTAAAAGACCGCTTAGAGAAGTTACTACAAGAGCTGCGTTAATCGCAGCTTTTTTATATTTTGCAGTCTTGCAAAATGTTCTGACCAGCAGGCAGAGCCGCTGCCGAGCATAGGCCTCAATCCACAGACAGATAGGACTACGATGCTCCTGGCTCTGCAGCGCCAGTTGTCGCGCTGCAACATTAATTACTTTGGGTACAACGAAAATCGAGCTTGCTACAACGCCTTTCTTGGTGGCAAAGCCACATTGGCAAATATAAAACCAGCCACCAGAGACATAAAAATCAGAAAGGTTTGCTGACCTAATTGCTCAGTAGCAACCATCTGCTGGCCTGAAACAAAAGCATTTAATCCTATATAAGTTTTGCTGCCTGGGACCAGTACTATCATGCCTTGCAGGGACACTATGCTACCTGGTGCATTCATCAGTCTGTTAAATAAATTACCATATAAACCTACAGCAAAAGCACCAACAAAAGCACCTAAGGCTAAACCAAGGTAATAAGCTCCCCACAAGCTGGCTGCATAAGCAATAAAGCCAGACAATAGCCCCCACAAAGCGTGCCGTAACCTGGCTTTGAATACCACGACCAGGCTGCCGCATAAAATAGCCACAGCCAGCCAACTGGTCCACTGAGGCACAGAAGGAGCTAGTTGCGGTGGGATTTGACCAAATAAGACCTGACCTAAAACCACCCCTAAAAAAGCACCAAAATATAATTTAAATAGCAGCATTACCGCGTCCATCACCCTGGCTGTGCCCGAGACCAAATGGCGGGCGGCGAGCTCGGCCAATCCGAGCGTTAGGGCTAAACCTGGGATAAATACAATAATGGCGGACAATACGACTAAAGGTACATTGATCATGGGATCAATATAAACGGCCACCGCAGTAGCCAGCAAAGCGGAGACCAAAGCGACCAAAGGTTCAAGCATATGTGCCACCCGGCGCGATTTCACCGACCAGAGCACAAACAAATAGACGATAAGACTCAGTACAGTAGCCCAAAATACATCGTGCCAACTGGCGCGCATTAACATGGCAAAAGCTCCACCTGCAGCTCCAAAAGCTGCAAAAGTCGCCCAGCGCGAATAAGGATTGGGGGCAGCCTCTATTTGATCGAGGCGCTGATTTACATCCTGTAACGTCAGTTTGCTGCTGGCAAGCGCATCCACCAACTCATCGGTGTAGGATAAAGCTCCAAGATCTAACTCACCTGGTATCACCCGGGAAATATGGGTGTACTCATTATCATCACCGGGGATCCAAAGCACAAAAGTCAGTACAGTAGGAGTGATAGCAAATGAACCGCCGATCTGCAGCAGTTTTGCCACTTCCTGCAAATGCGCTTCCAAACGGTACGCGGGGGTACCGAACTTATGCAGCATCTTGCCAAGTTTGACGATAAATCGACGCTTTTCAATAAAACTAGAGGAGTCCAAAGCAGTATCCTTGTCGCGTTGCAACACAATGGATCTATTGTAGAGCGCTTTGCTGACTAAGGATAGATAAGGACATAGCTAAGTGATTGATAAAGGCCAAGTTACTCCGCTTTTAATGCTTCAGTACTAGGACGATAGCTCTGCCAGCAACCACTGATATTCCTGCTGTAACAACTGAAAAGCCGCGGCGTCACCGCCTTTATCAGGATGTAATTTTAGCGCCTGCTGCCGATAGATTTTTTTGAGCTGCGCCACAGAATAGGGCCACGTTAACTGCCACTTCTGTTGCAAAGCACCAGAGTCCAACGCTTTGTTTTGTTGATACAACTCCAGCTTTTTCCAGAACTCACTTAACAAAGCGTGCAATTTATCATCCGTCATCGCCAGCATATTCTGCCAATCCAGATAATAAGCAGCTTTATCTTGCTGCTCCTGCCATAAGGTCACCGCATTATCAGGTAAAGATGTAACGGTATAGACCATGACTTTGGCATAGCCTATATGCAACAAAGCCACCTGCTCTTGCTGCCACTGCGCCTGCAATACAAACAAATGGTGGTAAAGAATGAAATGTTGCTGGAACAATAAAGAATCAACAGCGAGACTGCGCGGTTCCGGAAAAAAAGCTTTTAATTGATGCAGCAATTCCTGCTCGCTGATCTCTCCTTGTCTGGACAACAGGAAAGCTTCGAGTGCAGTTACTAAGTCGGCTTGCAGTTCGGTATGCATAGGCACATTACAGACCAAAAAATTGTCAGGATCAATTTTTAACAATGCAAAGCATTGGTCCCAAGGGTGAGCGCCAGGGATGGCTGCGAATAAAAAATTGTCAGGATCAATTTTTAACAATGCAAAGCATTGGCCCCAAGGGTGAGCGCCAGGGATGGCTGCTACATCGTCGCAACAATCATCCGGCCTTCGCCAGAAGCGAAGGCGTGATAACGGCGAAATGCCAAACTGTTGGCATTTCGAAAGACCGTTATCACCCCGACAGTTGCGACATACCGTCCTTCCATGGACATCGTCGCAACAACGTTCCCGACAGTTGCGACATACCGTCCTTCCATGGACATAAAAAAAGGCTGACACAAGGTCAGCCTTTTCAGTTGCTTAGTTAAGCTTTTCGCGGATACGCGCTGATTTACCTGAACGATCGCGTAAGTAGTAAAGCTTGGCACGGCGAACTGCACCACGGCGTTTCAGCGTAATGCTGTCAATCATAGGGCTGTGCGTCTGGAATACACGCTCAACACCTTCGCCGTTGGAAATTTTACGAACTGTAAAAGATGAATGCAGACCACGGTTACGTTTAGCAATAACGATGCCTTCGTAAGCCTGCAGACGCGTTTTATCGCCTTCTTTTACTTTAACCTGAACTACTACAGTGTCACCTGGGCCAAATGCTGGCACGTCAGTTTTTAACTGTTCGTCTTCAAGTTGCTTGATAATGTTTTGGCTAACTTTGCTCATAACAATCTCACTTTACCTGGAATTAACTATCGTGTTGCTGCAACGCCTGGTGTTCCTGTTGGAATTCATCCAGTAATTTGCGTTGCTCCTTAGTCAGAGCCAGGGCATTTAACATATCCGGCCGTCTTAACCAGGTTCTACCAAGAGCCTGTTTCAGACGCCAGCGTCTTATATTTTCATGGTGTCCACTCAGCAACACCGGTGGAACCTCTTTGTCTGCTAACACCGCAGGTCTGGTGTAGTGTGGGCAGTCTAACAAACCAGTTGCAAACGAATCCTGTTCCGCCGACTCTTCGTGCCCCAGTACGCCTGGTACCAGTCGCGACACCGCATCAATCAGCGTCATCGCAGGCAACTCGCCTCCACTCAGCACGTAATCCCCAATTGACCATTCTTCGTCAATTTCGGTTTCAATTACGCGTTCATCAATGCCTTCGTAACGGCCTGCCACTAACAGCAGTTTCGGGTAACGTGCAAGTTCCTGTACACCTTGTTGGTCTAACTTGCGGCCTTGCGGCGACAAATACACCGTATGTACATTTCCTCCGGCAGCTTGCTTAGCGGCGCGAATAGCGTCGGTCAGCGGCTGCACCATCATCAGCATACCAGGACCACCACCAAAGGGGCGATCATCGACGGTATTGTGTTTATCGTGGGTATAATCCCGCGGATTCCAACACTCTACCTGCAACAATCCTTGCTTTACAGCGCGGCTTGTTACACCAAACTTTGTAATAGCATCAAACATCTGCGGGAACAGAGTCACAACTCCAACCCACAAACCAGCTTGCTGCGACATTAAAAGTCCGGATCCCAGTCTACTAAGATACGTCGTTCAGCGTTGCTCACGTCCTTAATGACAGAGTCAGTCAGGAATGGGAGTAAACGCTCCGTCTTGCCAAATGCATCGGATTTATTAGCTTTCACAACGAGAACGTCGTTTGAGCCAGTTTCCATCATGTCGACCACTTCACCTAAGTGATAACCAGCCTCGTTCACTACAGCCATGCCCATCAGGTCACGCCAGTAGTAATCACCCTCAGCAAGCTGGGGTAATGACGAACGCTCTACTGCGATATCCGCATTAACATAGAGTTGAGCTTGGTCACGATCAGACACTTCAGCCAGTTTTACGATCAGGCCATTGCCATGTCGTTTTTTACCGCTGATCTGCACTTGACGCCAGTTACCCTGCAATTGAATTTGCCAGGGTGTGTAATCAAAAATCCCTTCCGGGACATCGGTATAGGAGTTTACTTTTAGCCACCCGTTGATGCCGTAAACAGCGCCAAACTTACCTAAGACAACTAAATCTTTACCGTTCAAGGTGAAACTCCGACCTTTATTTTAGCTATTAAGCAGCAGCTTTCTTAGCAGCTTTCACCAATGAAGCAACGCGGTCGCTTAAAGAAGCGCCTTGCGATACCCAGTGGTTGATACGCTCTAAGTCAATACGCGTTTGCTCTTCTGCACCGCCAGCGATTGGGTTGAAGAAACCCACGCGCTCGATAAAGCGGCCATCACGAGCAAAACGGCTGTCCGCTACCACAACTTGGTAAAATGGACGCTTTTTCGCGCCACCACGTTGTAAACGAATAGTTACCAT
>NZ_JAIWOI010000293.1 GCF_020217005.1 Rheinheimera sp.
CCAGGCACTCAAGCTGCTCTGGACCAGGCCGGCCAGGCGCTGAAAAAGCATCTGAACTAAAAGTTACTGAACCCAAAGCCTCCTGCGGGAGGTTTTTTAATCTCAAAAACAGAATGAATTGTTAGTTATATAGCGTTTTTTGTTCTCTATTTCGCTCGGTAAAATGAGCGGCAATTCAGAACAAAAGAACACCGGAGATAAGTATGAAAAAGTTAATCATGGCATTGCTGCTCGGTTTAGGAGCCACTACAGCTGCCACAGCGGATGAAATGGCAATTGATTTACTTAAAGGTGAGGGCGATGTTACAGGAGTGCGGTTGGCATACAGACCTTATCACGGCACTGTTACCGATCTACCTGTAGTAGGTGATGCGCATATATATCTGGAACTTAGCGCTAACAAATGGCGTTATGGTGACCCTGCTGAGTATGATGACAATTTAGCGATTGCATTGTCCCCAGTGCTGACACGACAGTTCGCGACTCTGGGTGGCAAAGCTTTGTTTTGGGAATTTGGTATAGGCGTCAGCTTTTTAGATAAAAAACGATTCGCTGGCAAAAATCTGGGCTCTTATTATCAGTTTGAAGACAGGCTAGGTTTGACATTGGCATTAGATCCGGCGAAAAAACGCAGTATTTCACTTCGCTATTTCCACTATTCCAATGGTGGACTTGAAAAACCTAACCCTGGGATGGATTTTATAAATCTGTCTTATGCATGGCGTTTTTAACCAGACCTTGATTTAGTCTTTCGGCAAAATCAGCCAGATTTTGCCGTAATGACGCAAACTGTCACTACGCTGCTGGGCTGCATCTCCAATCCCCTGATAGACATCAATCCGGCCTGGCGTTTTAATAGCTGCTCCTTTATCCTGAGCCAACATTAATCTGAATTCATGGCCCGTCAATTCTCCTTTTCTGTTCAGAATAGGGACTTGTGCCAACAAGACTGAACCTAAAGGTATAAAAGCCGGGTCAACCGCAATGGAGTGCAGTGGCGTTAAAGGTACATTGGCGGCACCCACTGGTTTATCCAGACCAGCTGAAAAGAATGTATAACTGGGGTTACGACTCATCAGCTCACGTTGTCTTTCCGGGTGTTTTGCCAACCATTCTTTAATAGCAGTGGCGGAAATAGTGTCCGCTGTGTATTCACCCATCTCAATCAATACTTTGCCAAGACTACGGTAGGAATGACCGTTACCCCCCCCATAGCTTAATAAATGTTGCTGACCGTACTCATCTTCTACTACGCCAGACCCCTGTACCTGCATAAAGAAGTTATCTACCAGACTGTTGCTGTAAAACAGCTCCAGTCCCTGACCCGCTAAAGCTTGCTCAAAGTCAATTTGTTCACGGCTAGGGTAACTGGTCAGGCCCAGAGGTTTGCGATAAATAGGGTATTTGTATTCAGCATCAGCTGTAGTTCGCACCTTAAAGACAGGCACATAATAGCCGGTAAATTGCACGTTACCTTTGCCATCCTCACCTGCAAGCTGATGTAACGCAAAGGCATTACTGCCACTATGTGCTGGTTGTTCTGCCCAGTTTTTTAAGTTGACTATGGTCTGTTTTAATTGGCTTTTAGAGATCTGCAGTCCAGGTAGATTATGCTGCTGGGCTACAGATTTTTTTTCCAGGTATTTAAGTTGTTGTTCTAGCCCTGCTAATAACTCTGGTGTAAGCCATTGAGCTTTTAGTACTGCACCTTGCTGGACCTGATAAGTACCACTGAGAGGGCTGGCTTTTTTATCCAGGCCATTGTTGGCAAACTGATTTGAATGATGAATACCCGGGGTTTGAGAACAAGCTGACAATAGCAAAGCCGTAACACAAAGCAACAGAAGAGGTTGTTTCATAAGAAGTGAAGTTCAAAAAAATACAACGAGTGGCGGCACTCTATGTCATGACGACCAGACTGACAACTGCGCTGGTGTTATTTTTCAACTTTCACCAGCTAAAAACTAGCATTTGATAAAAATGCTAATGCTTGTATTATCACTACAATAAAGGCTATATCTGCACTGATCTTAAAGGTAACAGAATGAAACTATGGAAAGTAATGCTGTTGTTTATTTTGTATTGCATCGTAGCTGCAGTGCAAGCGGCCGCCAAAAATACAGAGCTTAAGTTTGTATTGTATTACCCTCAGGTGCCACCTTATATGTATCAGGATGAAAATACTGAGAAGGTAGTTGGGTTGGTACCTGAATTGTTACAGGACTTTTTTAATCAACACCACATCACTGTGCATTATGTGGCAGACAACAGAACAAGAGCGGAGCATCGACTGTATCAAGGGGAGGTTGATGCTATCTTGCTGGCAAAAGAATGGACTCAGCACCCGGAACAACTGTTATTTTCCGAGCCTCTGCTCGAACATCAGGACTATTTATTTTCCCGCCAGCCTCTGGCTGCAAAAGGCCAGCTCGCTGATTGGGTGAAAGGTAAAAGTATTTGTACCCGCCAGTATTATGTTTATGCAGCGTTAACGCCATTTTTTCAGAACCAGGGCACGGTCAGAGTGGATTCTTCAAGCGAAATGGCACAATTGAAAATGTTACTCAATGACAGGTGTGACTTCGCTTTTATGAATGAACATGTTGCTTATTGGCTCATGTACCATCATTTTCCTGATCACCAACTTTACCGTTCAGCACAGGGCTTTGGTCCCGTCGGGCTCACTGTAGCTTTTCATCCGCGCTGGATTAAAGTATTGCCAGCTTTTAATCAGTATCTGGCCAAGGAACGTCAGCAAGGCACCATAGCGCAGTGGCTGAAGTTTTATGTTACTAAATCATAAGCCCTAATCCTGACGGTGCTGTCTGCTGAACTTGCCAGATAGATTCTGGTAAGACACTGTGTTAGATCAATCCAGACTAGTCTTTTTTCATCCATACTTCGTAGGCTGTACACCCGGGAAAATTCAAGATGCAGTAGTCAGTCTGAGAGATAAGGTTTAACACCAGTCTACTAGTGGCAGCTTTAGTAGTTCTTTAGCTAACACAATGAGCGCTGTACGAAACCTTATTAGCTCAGGTACAGAGTTTATGCCCTGTAATGCTGAAACTTACATCTTGACCTGGTCCGGGTTTATGTCAGAGGGCAGAACACTCTGATACAACAATGACAAGAACGGAGAGAAGAGATGGGAAATTTAGACAGACGTAATTTTTTGAAATTATCAGCCTCGACTTTGGTTGGCATCACGCTCGGTGGTACAGCCTTGCATGCGGTAGCACAGGAGCAGGTGAAGCCGGATGACCCAATGGCTGTTGCCATGAAGTATGTCAGTAAATCGACGGTAGCAGGTTCAAACTGCGCTAATTGTATGCAAGTACAAGGTAAAGAGGGTGATGCATTAAGGGGCTGTAATATATTTCCGGGTAAATTAGTCAGCGCTGAAGGCTGGTGTGCTGCTTGGGTAAAAAAAGCATAAACGCCTTAATACGTAGCAACATCATACAGCTGGCCTTTTCATAGTCCGGCTGTTTTTTTTGATAACTTCGCAGCGAACTGGTTAAGATAACCACTATTTGTGCTTTGACAGAGAGCGGTTATGACATCCCTGGTGAATACCTTTTTAACTTCTAAAGTAGCGGCCTGGTGCGGTATACCTCAAGCCACACCTTTGCTCCGTCCTGCGGGAGAGACCCAGTCAATCAGTGGTCATGTCTTAATTTGTGGCAAAGCTTCAGAACATAGCGAACTGTTGCGGCAGCATTTGCAGACGTTAGCTGGTCTTGTTCTGGACAACAGTTCGGCTAATCCTTTACAGGCCATTTTGTTTGACGGTATTGGGCTGCAAACCACAGCTGAATTGGACCTGATACTAGAGCAAGTGCAGCCAGCACTGCGGCGACTGGCAAAAAATGGCAGGGTATTGGTTTTAGCCAGGGCTATTGAGGATGTTGCAAATGCGGAAACTGCAGCTGCAACCGCTGCTTTATCAGGGTTTGTCCGCTCTTTGGCCAAAGAGCTGGGAATTTTTGGCACCACTGCCAATCTGCTGGTCGTACATCAGGGGGTGCAACAAAGCCTGATCCCAGCGGTCGAGTTTTTTCTATCCAAAGCGTCCGCTTATGTTTCAGGGCAGGTTGTGCCGGTTCGTCATGCCAAGCTTTCAGGTATCTGTGACTGGATACAACCTTTATCAGGAAAAATTGCGCTGGTAACAGGGGCTTCCCGAGGCATTGGGGCTGCTGTGGCAGCGACATTGAGCAGGCAAGGGGCAACTGTTGTTGGAGTAGATGTAGCCCAGACAGAACAACAGCTAGCGGCTTTAATGGCCGGGCTTAAAGGAAAAAGTCTGGCTTTGGATATCAGTCAGCATAATAGTGCTGATGTACTCAGTGATTGGTTAACAGAGCAAGGCATTATTTTGGATATTCTGGTGCACAACGCTGGCATTACCAGGGACAAGCTGTTTTACAAGATGAGCGGGCAACATTGGCAACAGACGCTTGATGTGAATCTGCGGGCTGTACAACGCATTGATCAAAGGCTGATGCAAAGCAATCAGATCCAGCCACAAGGACGGGTCGTGCTGCTATCCTCAATGAACGGATTGGCGGGGCAAAAAGGTCAAACCAACTATGCAAGTTCTAAAGCGGCTTTAGTAGGTTATTGCCAGTTTATGGCGAAGCAGCACAAGAACGGCATCACCTTTAATGCTGTAGCTCCTGGTTTTATTGAAACTCAAATGACGGCCGTTATGCCCATGCTACCAAGGGAAATAGGACGGCGTCTGAATTCGCTGCATCAGGCCGGACTACCGGAAGATGTGGCGCAGGCTGTAGCATTTTTTGCCCGTCCTGATGCAGCTGGTTTAAATGGCGTGGTGTTGAGGGTATGTGGTCAGTGTTTCATCGGCGCCTGATGTGCCTTTATTGCCACCAATAATGGCTGTAGCCCAGAGTTCAGGTGGCTGCCAGGCCTTTTTCCAGGGAATAAATTGTTCTGCAGGCATGGGGCGGGCTATACCATAGCCCTGTGCGTGAGTACAACCCAGTTGCAATAACACTTCACCATGCTCTGTTGTTTCAACGCCTTCGGCAACAATTTCACGTTTAAATTCATTGGCCAGTACTATGATGCCTTTGAGGATAGCCAAATCATCCGGGTCAACCAGCATATCCCTGACAAAACTCTGATCTATCTTCAGTACTTTAGCAGGCAGCTGTTTTAAGTAGGTCAAAGATGAATAGCCGGTACCAAAATCATCCAGTGCAAAACTAACGCCACTTCGGATACAAGCCTGCATAACAGCCTGAACATGAGTTAAGTCATTGAGTGCACTGGTTTCCAGAATTTCCAGCTGAAGCAGACAGGCAGGAACATCTGAATAAAAATGCAGCAATAATTGCAACCTGTTAACAAAATCCAGCTGTTGCAAATGGTACGCAGAGATATTGACACTCACAGGTATGGCCATGCCCTGATGTTGCCAGTCAGCCAGTTGCCGCAGTGCTTCCTCTATGACCCAATATCCTAACTCGACACCCAGACTGTGTTGTTCTATCGCGGGCAAAAACAGAGCAGGGGCTACCATACCTTTTTCCGGATGCATCCAGCGGATTAACGCCTCAGCGCCAATAACTTCCCCGGTATGCATATTGACTTTAGGCTGATAAAACAATTTGAACTGTTTTTGCTGCAAGGCCTGACGAATTTCCTGAATGGTTTCCTGGTGGCCACGTAAACTGCGGGCGTAGTCTGTATCAAATAGATGACAACGGTTTTTCCCGTCCTGTTTTGCCTGATACATAGCATGATCTGCCTGTCGGATCAGCTGTTCGGCTTCCGTCGCATCAGCTTGGGGATAAAAGGTCAGACCTATGCTGGCAGACACAGACAACATCCATTCATCAATTTTTAGTGGTTTAGCGACCACATCAAGCAACTGCTGAATTTTTGTCAAACCCGATTTTTTGTCGATTAACTGCGGCAGCAATACTACAAATTCATCACCGCCAATACGGGCGAGCAACTCATTTTCAGCAAGTTGCTCTTTTAACCTTTCCGACAATGCGATCAGGAACTGGTCACCTGTTTCATGACCATGCCGATCGTTAATTTCTTTAAAACCATCTAAATCCAGATAAGCTATTGCCAACATCTTGTTTGTATCAGCTTTCTGCAACAGTGCTTGTAACTGTCTGGTCAGGGAGCTGCGATTTGGCAGACCTGTCATGCTGTCGTACAGGGCTATTTTTTCTAAATATTGTTGCTGCTGATATTGGCTGGTGATATCGGAAAATAATCCCACATAATGCTGTAGCTGACCTTTTTCATCCAGCACGGCGCTTAAGGTTAAGCTTTGAAAGTAGTCTTCGCCGGACGCTTTGCGGCTCCAAAGTTCTCCTGACCAAAAGCCTTGTTGTTGCAGGCTTTGCCACATGTGATTGAAGCTTTGTTCATCCTGATGCTCGGATTGCAGCAGACGTGGAGTACAACCTATGGCTTGTTTTGCTGTGTAACCCGTGATTTCAGTGAATGCCTGATTAACATCTATCATCACACCCAAGGGATCCGTGATCATGATGGCTTCACGGGCATGGGTGAATACGCTGGCTGACAAGCGCAATTTATTATCAGCGGTGTGCTCAAGTGTGATGTCCCGTGATAGGCCCACAGTACCCACTTTCTCTCCGTCCACTACCACGGGCGCTTTGTAGGTTTCAAACCAATGCAGTTCGTTATCTGTTTTATGTTGAGACCTTATCACCACTGGTTCACCACAGGTCAGTACTTGTTTGTCATGCACTACGTGATTTAAAGCCCTTTGAGCGTCAAACAGCTCGGCATCTGTTTTGCCAACCAACAGACTGGTATTCCGGTGTTCAAATTGTTCAGCGAATTTTTGATTCACTTCCAGGTAGCGGCCATGAATGTCTTTTAACCAGACAACAAATGGAATGCTGTCGATCAAAGTACGTTGGTATTGCTCTTTTTGTTGCAGTGTATGGATCAGGCTCTGCCGTTCCTGAATAGACGCATTTAATCTCAACTGAGTAGCACCCAACCAGCTCATAATACTGCCGGGTTTTGCTTTGCGTAGCGATGCACTTTGCAGTATTTCGCCACTGCCCATGGCTTTGATTTGCTCGTACAGATGACTAACCGAGGCGCCCAAAATACTGTTATGGACTCTTTTAATATCCCATAACGAATAAAACAGCAGCAGACCGGATAAAATAAAGAGTATGCGCGTCAGCAGGGCGTGAAACATGGCATTATCCACTTCTTTCGCTGTGCGCGTATCGACCTGGCTGTAAACCCGGGCAATAGGTCGCATAATAGCCATCTTAGCTGTGTGATAGTTTTGATCAAAGACGGCTAATAATGCCTGTTGTCGGTTCTTAACTTTTTGCGCCTGATCTGTTTCGGGTCGCTCCAGCAGTTGCATGGCGTTTTGTTCTGTTATTGCCAGCAGATCGGATTGCGCTTTAGCTTCAGACAAGGTAGCCAGTTCTGAGTCAGTAAAAGCTGTAGCTTTCATCAAATCCATCAGACTTATTCTCGAGCCTGCCGGACGAGGACGCTGGTTATCTTCGCCTACTAAATCCCAATACACCTGGTGATAATCTATTGGCCGTGCTGCCTGACCGTTTCGAATGGCTATAATTTCATTAAAATGGTCTCTATAGCGATGTTCACCAGTTGCGATATAACTTCGCACCATTCGAGTTAAATCGTCTGAAGATTGACGTAGTTCCCCTATGATTTTTAATGAATAAACCCGTTGAGCATTGGCTTCATCAATACGTTTTTCCGCATAAACATAAGCAATAAAAATGGCGCTGAAAGTCAAAAGCAAAGCAAAAGCTGCCCAAAATCTCAGGGTAAGTTCCGAAGTGGTATAACGCCTTACTTGCACAAAAACTCCTGTGTTCTGTCTGTTCAGCCGTAGTTCAGGCTGCTGCATTATGCCGATATATGCAGACTCAATAGTTATTGAGCCGGATAGCGAAAGCAAGTCGTAGAGTTCTGTTTTTACGGTTTTATTTATAAAAATTTAGAAAAAACGCTCAAAATTTGCTAACACTTTGTTTTTTCAGTGAACCTCTATTAGTCTTAACGGGTCAATAGATTGAAGACAGTGATTTAAAAGTGGGTGGCTGTATGATGGATAAGTACCAGACTTTTTATCTGCCGAGTCCGGACATAGCGATTTTAGTGCAACGCATAGAACAACAGTTGAGCCAATGGGCTGTATTGGTGGCTACATTGTCCGATCAGCAACTTTTGGTATTGCAGCACCGTTCATTGCATTCCAGCCTGGCCTTGGATCACAACTCTCTCTCTCTGGTACAGTTTCAGGAGCTGGCCTCAGGTAAACGAGTTGTGGCATTAGCGCATGATATTCAGCAAGCAAACAATGCCTTGGCTTTAGTTCCCTGTCTCGATCAGTTCAACCCTTTTCTTAGTGGAGATTTGCAACGCGCTCACGCAGTATTAATGCAATCTATAGTCTGCGATGCTGGCCTGTACCGTCAGCAAGGAGCTGGTGTCTATGAAGGTCATAAACTAGTACATATGCCACCACCCCCGGCTCAGGTAGGGGCTTTGGTTGAGTCACTGTGTGACAAGTTGCAACGCGAACAGACCCATCCTTTAATTACATCCTGTCTGATGCATTACCAACTGGCTTTTATTCATCCTTTTTCGGATGGCAACGGGCGTGTTTGCAGATTATGGCAGCAACTTATTTTAACTCAATGGCATGTCGCATTGGCTTATTTACCGGTCAGCTCTATCTTAAAAGACAAAGCCCGCGATTATTACAAAGCACTGAGACAGTCGGTGCCAAAGTATGATGCCACTGCATTTATCCTTTTTATGCTGCGTTGTATCGAAGAGTGTCTGATACTGGAGTCCGCCCAGCTGCAGCAAAATCAGTTGAATCAGACTTTGGTGTTGCCGGACCAACCCTTGGTTGATTTATCACAATTTGCTCAGCTCAAAGCACAAAAAGTAAAAAGCAAAACCTCTGGGCCTTGGTACAAAACCGAAGACCAGATTTTAAAAAAATTGAAGAAAGACAACAGATTGAGTGCGAAAACTATAGCGGACGAGTTGGGGTTGAGTTCCAGGGCCATAGAAAAGCAACTGGCTAAACTCAAAGCTGAAGGAAAATTAGTCCGCACGGGTCCTGCTAAAGGAGGCCGGTGGCAAGTGGTGGCTTAGCACTATTGATGTATTGCCAAAATGCCATAGACTGCAGTTTTTACTAAATATTACTGGCCAAATGCAGTGTTTTGCATTTAGAGTCTGCATATGACCAGTGACTTTATCGATCAGTGTGAAGCTTTTAGCGTTAACATTCCTTTCTAATTCCGTGGCATGTTTTGCTCTGCTGCTGGGATCCGCAAGCTTTTCATGCCACGCCCAAAGCCGGCAGGCCGTGATAGTTTATGCTGCTGAAATGCCTTTGGTGATAGAGCACATGGGTGGTGATTACGCTGAACTGGCGACAGTGCTCAACACAGAGCGAAGCAAAGCTTTGCCGGTATTTTTTTTGTTTGGTGGCGATAGTCTGGGCCCAAGTACCCTGTCTTCTTTTGATCGTGGTGTGCATGTCATCGATGTTTTGAACAGGCTTGAACCTGACGCTATGGCGGTAGCCAAACGTGAATTCAGTTTTTACGAGGATGAGTTGTCGCAGCGCAGCTATGAAGCTTCTTTTCCTGTGCTCGCCAGCAATATTTATGACCCCGTCACTCAGGGCAATCTGGATGGTTTGGAATCCGCAGTCTTGCTGAAGAAAAATCAAGTGAGTATAGGGGTAGTGGCGGTTTTATCTCCAGCTGCAGCCGAGCAGTATCCACTAAAAAGGATCACCATCACAGACCCCAGACCCGCCATAGTGCAACAAGCTGCCACGTTAAGAAAGGCCGGAGCCGAGCTTGTTGTACTGATGTATTCAGCGGATTTTGACTTTATTGATCCATTGCTGGAAAGTTCGGTGATTGATCTGGCGCTGAGGAAAGATCAGTTG
>NZ_JAIWOI010000294.1 GCF_020217005.1 Rheinheimera sp.
CTTCAATGGCCGAATATGGCTATATAGTGTCTGATTTTCTTGATAACAAAATGGATATTCAGCACAGCTGGATAGCACCTAACATTCAGGCTTACCGCGATGCGTTAGTAGCTGAAGGTGTCACAGTGCCTACTTTGTTTGCCGCTCAGTCGAGTTATTCCATCGATCAGAGCATTTCCTCTGTTTATCTGATGACTGATTTTGAAACCGAAGTTGGCGGCTTAGCACTACGCGGTAATTTTGGTGGCCGTTATGAGCGCACTGAACGTGATATCAACACTTATATCACGGGCGATACCCACCCGGATAACGAAGAAATCAAGCTGGCGATAGGTGAAACTACTCAAAGCTTTGACTACAACAACTTCCTGCCTAGCGCCAACCTGGTCTTGGAGTTAAATGACGATATGCAGGTGCGTTTAGCGGCCGCTAAAGTGCTGGTGCGTCCTATGCTGACCTCCAACACTCAATTGGCCGCTTCTGAAACATCAGCGGCGAACTCCTTTGGTACCCGCACCTACACTGTGAACCTGGGGCAACCTGAACTGGCGGCGTTAACAGCAAATCAATTGGATTTGGGCTGGGAGTGGTATTACAGCGAAGGTGACTCTTTTACGGTGAACCTATTCCAGAAGGACATCAAAAACGGCACTGTCAGTGAACTAATTTGTCCTGATCAATACGATGGCACCAACCTGAGCATGCAAGGTTCTGATTGTGTTGACAGTGTTGGTAATATTTATGACATCACTGCCATTTATAACGACAGTTCAAAACTAACCGTCAAAGGCTATGAAGTGGGCTGGAATCAGGGGTTCGATGCCTGGTTACCTGTGCCCGGTTTTGGCTTAAGCTCCAACTATACCCGTATTCTGGTGGACGAAAGTGAGGGATTCACATTAACCAACTCTTCAGAACAAACCTGGAATATCACAGGTTACTGGGAAAACGATCAATACAGCGCTCGCGTATCGTTAAACCATCGCAGTCCATATGTACAGGACAGCACAGATGCATTTTTTGCCCGGGAAGGCCGTACTGTTGAAGGTCGTAATCAGATCGATGTGCTGTTGGGCTGGAACATTAGCGAACAATGGTCTGTGCGTTTAGGCGCTCTGAACCTCAATGGCCAGGACGAAGAAGCTTATCGTGATGAGCAGACCCGTGCATGGCAAACCACCAGCGTGATAGGTCGTAGTTATTATCTGGGCGTCAATTTCAGCCTGTAAAAACTACAACAGGAGCCAGCACATGGTGTTGGCTCTTTTATTGATCAGATTTTGCCTGATCATCTGATTAGAAGAAGGAAAATCCTCATGTATTCGTTTCGTCTGAGTCTTGCCGGATGCTGTGTGGTGGCAGCGCTGCTGGGGGGTTGTTCGCCGGCTCAATCGCCTCCGCAAAACCAAACTACTGTCACGTCAGTGCTAACACCACAAGCCGAAAGTGCAGAAGTGGCCGCTGTACGGCAGTTATTTGAGCGTGTTGTCGGTCATGTAGTGCCTCAAGTGCATTTTAGTGTGCACCAGGACGACTTGTCTGACTGGTATCAGGTCGAAGCGCGGGATGGCCAGCTTTATGTCAGTGCCAATGCGTTGACGGCCTTAAGTTACGGTACTTATGAGTATTTACGCCAAATTGGCGCCATGTCAGTCAGCTGGGAAGGCAAGCGTATTGCCATACCTGAAACCTTTGCAGATTATCTGCCAGAACGAGTCAGTTCTTTATTTCAACAACGCGCTTATCTGAACGTGTGCGCTTATGGTTACAGTACACCCTGGTGGGGCTGGAGCCGATGGGAGCAGGAACTGGACTGGATGGCACTGCATGGTGTCAATAATCCTGTGGCTATGGAAGGTCAGGAGTTTGTCTGGCAACAACTCTGGCGTGAGTTTGGCGTGAAAGACGAAGAACTGGCGGGGTATTTTTCAGGTCCGGCTTTTACGCCCTGGCAGCGTATGGGCAATATTGAAGGGCATGAAGGCCCTTTGCCTCAGGCCTATATTGAGAAAAAACGTCAGCTGCAAAAGCAAATTATGGCGCGTATGGCCGACTACGGCATGAAGCCTGTGGTGCCCGCCTTTTCAGGTTATGTGCCCAAACAATTTAAAACCTTATTCCCGCAAGCAAAAATTTCCGCTATGCCGAAATGGTCTGGTTTTGCCAATGAAACTTATTGGCTGGACCCGGCTGATCCACTATTTGCCAAAGTCGCCAAACGTTTCATTGAGCTTTATAACGCCGAATATGGTGAGCAGCAGTATTACCTGCTGGATGCTTTTAATGAAATGTTGCCGCCTGTGTCCGAAGACAAACGCTATCAGGATTTAGCGGGCTACGGCGCAGCCTTATACCAATCCTTGGCGCAGTCTGTGCCTGACGCCACCTGGGTGATGCAGGGCTGGATGTTTGGTTCGGATCAGCATTTTTGGGATCTAAAATCCATCGAAGCCTTTTTAAGCAAAGTGCCTGACCATAAGCTGATGATCCACGACATAGGCAATGACAGATTTGACGTCTGGCAAAAAGCCAAAGGCTTTTACAACAAAGACTGGGTTTTTGGTTTTATTCACAATTATGGTGGCAGTAACCCTGTGTATGCCGACTTTGATTACTACAAAGAAAAAGTCGAGACCGCGTTGCACCATCCCGACAAAGGCAATCTGACGGGTTATGGTGTTTTCCCTGAAGGTATTCACAGCACATCAGTCGCTTATGAGTATATGTTTGATCTGGCATGGCAAGGGCAGGCCAAAGCCACAACGGACTGGCTGGAACACTACCTGAAAGCCCGTTATGGCGCTGTAAGTCCTGCTTTATTGTCGGCCTGGAACAAGCTTTACAAATCGGTTTACAGCACCAAATACTGGGAGCCTCGCTGGTGGGAAGGCTCGGCCGGAGCTTATTTGTTATTTAAACGTCCTTCTTTGGATTATCTGCGTTACACAGGCGCGCCTGGTAATCTGGCCTTATTGGATCAGGCGCTGCGTGAACTGGTGGCCTTGCCTGAAAACGAGCGCAGTGACTTACTGAAGTACGATTTGATTGATCTGACCCGTCATGCGGTGACTCAGCACATTGATATGTTGTTGCAGCACAGTATGCTGGCTTATCAGCAGGGCGATATAAAACAAGGTGATGACTGGCGACAGCAAGCCAAAGCGCTGATCCTGGGTGTGGATGCGCTGATTGGTGGTCAGCAGGAGAGCTTGCATAGTTGGGTAAAAGAGGCGCGCGATTATGCAGATAGGGCCGAATTGGCTGCTTTTTACGAACGCAATGCTAAACGTCAGGTCAGCAGTTGGGGCGGTTTCAAGCTAAAAGATTATGCCTCCAAAGCCTGGCAGGGCATGTACGCTGATTTTTATCTGCCCCGCTGGGAGCTGATGTTTGATGCGCAGCGCAAAGCCGCCCAGCAGGGCAAGGCTTTGGATAAAGCTGCGGTAGAGCAACAACTGGTGGAGTTTGAAGCAGCCTGGCTGGATCAGCCGTTAAAAGCACCATTGGCACAACCTGCAGATGCTTATGCTGCAGTTGCTGCTTTACAGGCGTTAGTGACAGCCAGCAAAGCGCCACCTTCGAATCTGTAATCAGACCTGTAACTTTTTAACTTGCGCTGTGGCTGCCCGACTATGGGCAGCGCAGCAGGAATTGATTATGCAAGCACAACGTTTACTGGCGTTAGATTTATTCAGGGGCCTGACCATTATTCTGATGATTATGGTCAATAGTCCCAATACCTATGGTGAGTTTTCCCATGCCTATTGGGATGGAGTGACTTTCGCCGATTTTATCTTCCCGTTTTTTGTGATCATTGTTGGTGTGGCCATTGCCATTGGCATGCGGCCTGTGCAGCGCAGTGCTGCGGAGATATCTGCACTGCGTGTCAAAGTGCTTCGCCGCACTTTGATCATGTTCGGCTTAGGCATTATCGTCAACCTGATGTATCTGAAGTTTGCCGATATCCGTATCTTAGGCGTGCTGCAACGTATTGCTGTGGTGTACCTGGTGTGCTCCTTTTTGGCTATGCAGTGCAGTACTAAAAGACTAGTGCAGATCATGGGTTTTATTCTGGTCAGCTACTGGTTGCTGATATTGCTGGTGCCAGCGCCCGGTTTAGCCGCTGGACAACTGGAGCGGGGCGCTAACCTGATCAACTGGTTTGATAGTGCCTTTTTACCCGGCATGTTATGGCGTGGCAGCTGGGACCCTGAAGGGATACTGAGTACCTATCCAGCTATTGCCAGCGGTTTATTTGGTGTACTGATGGGACGGCTTGTGCTTGAGTATAAACAACAGTTGCCACAACTGGTGATGTCGTTGTTTGTACTAGGTTTTTCCAGCTTTTTACTTGGCTGCCTCTGGAGTTTGTTTTTCCCGTTTATAAAGCAAATCTGGAGCAGTTCTTTTGTGTTGGTCACCAGTGGTATGGCAAGTATGGTGCTGGCTCTGCTGATTTGGTGTTCTGACGTCAAAGGCTACCAACAGTTGAACCGTATTCCGCTGATCTTTGGTGCCAACGCTATAGTGGCTTATGTGCTGCATGTCGCATTGGAAAAACTGCTGGAAGTGCCTGTGGCTGGTCAGTCTGTGCATGGCGCTTATCAGCACTGGGTGGCGGCTTTGGGCTGGAATCAGTTTTTCAGTGTTGGCGTCTGGATCACCGCTTTTCTTGTGCTCTGTTATCTGCCGGTCTGGTGGCTGTATCAGCGCAAAATTTTCGTAAAAATTTAATCTTTTCAGGTCAGGCAGACCAGCTGGTTTTGGCAGCTGGTGTGCCCTTGGCTTGTCCAAAAACAGACCTAAAAGCGGAAAGGGTAATATAACAGATGCAACAAATAGCTCTGCAACACGAACAACTTTTTATTGGTGTGGATGGTGGCGGTACTAAATGTAAAGCCAGGTTGGAAAGTCGCAGCGGTGCTTTATTGGCCGAAGCAGTGACCGGACCAGCCAACCCGGCAACAGATTTTACTTTGGCAGTTGATTCCATTCTTCAGGCTTGTGAGCAAGTCCTGCAGCAGGCGGGTTACCCCATAACCGCTTTGGCTTGTTGTCATGTTGTGATGGGGTTAGCAGGCGTGAACGTACCTCGTATCCACAGCCAAATGCAAAACTGGTCTCATCCTTTTGCCAGCCTAACAGTAACCACTGATTTGCATATTGCGTGTTTAGGTGCCCATGCTGGCAGGGAAGGTGCAATTTTGATTACAGGGACAGGCACAGCCGCTTTTTCGATAGTAGACAAAAAGCAGTCATATTTTAGTGCACAGGGGTTTCCGCTTGGAGACAGAAGCAGTGGGGCCTGGTTTGGCTGGCAGGCAGTCTGTGCCACTTTGGATAGTCTGGATGGCCTAACCAACGAGACGGAATTAACGAACACTATCTGCCGCGCTTTAGGGGTAAGAAGCAACACTGATTTGATCAGTTGCTGCCTGAGTTACAAAGCAACGGACTATGCCCAGCTTGCGCCATTAGTTTTAAGGTTTCAACAGCTTGGTGACCCGCTGGCACTGGATATTACCAAGCGTGGCATGGACTATATACAGGCACTATTTCTACGGTTACTGAAAACCGGAGCTGGCCGCGTCGCCATGCTAGGGGGGCTGGCACCTTTTTTAGCCGATTTATTACCAGAAGAGTTAAAACAACATCTCAGCCCAGTGTTGGGTCCACCAGAGGTTGGCGCTGTGACGCTGGCCCGACAGCTTTTTACGGAGAAATCAGCATGACCTTGATGCGACAGGAAGCCAGTGAAAGCTGGCAGAAGATTGAACAACAAAATCAGAGTAATACAGCTCTGTATCAACAATTGGCAGAAAGGATCAGGGCTTTCGATCCGGCTTTTGTTTATATGGTGGGGCGTGGCACCTCCGACCACGCCGGTGTCTTTGCCCGTTATCTGATTGAAGTAGAAGTGGGTCTGGTTGTAGCAGCTGCTGCCCCTTCAGTGGCCAGTTTGTTCTCGAAGCAGCTCAAGCTAAACCAAGCTTTGGTGTTGCTGATTTCTCAATCAGGACGTAGTGAAGATTTGCTGGCTCAGGGCAGAGCAGCCAAACAAAGTGGTGCTTTAGTAGTGGCATTGGTGAATGACATCAGTTCGCCGTTGGCTGCTTTAGCAGATTATGCCATCCCTCTTCTGGCCGGCCCTGAAAAAGCAGTGGCAGCGACCAAAAGTTATCTTTGTACCTTATCCGCCTTGCTGCAGCTAGTGGCGCACTGGAAACAGGATCAGGTGTTGCTGGATGCGTTAGCAACTTTACCCGCAGCGTTGCAACAGGTACTGGAGCAACCAGCCCAGCTGCATGCTGCACAGATCAGTAGGCTGCGGCACTGTGTGGTGCTTGGCCGTGCCTTTGGTTATGCCATCTCCAGAGAAATAGCGCTGAAAATTAAAGAAGTCTGTGGTATTCAGGCCGAGGCTTTTAGTAGTGCAGAGTTTTTGCATGGCCCTATTTCATTATTAAATCAGCCGTTGACACTGTTGAACGTGCAGTTGAATGATGAGAGCAGTGCAGCGCATCATGCGCAAATTGAGGAAGTAAAAAAACGTGGTGGCCTGGTACTGCCCCTGGCTTTGAATATGCAGCAACAGGCCATTCATCCGCGCTTACAGCCTTTGTTGTTAATGCAGCGTTTTTATTTGGATATCGAAGCCGTAGCTCTGGCGCTAGGCCAGAATCCGGATGCACCTGTTGGCTTGAATAAAGTGACCAGTACGCTATGAACAGTATTTATGTCTCGCATTGTTTTGATGGTAAAACACTTCTGCAGGATGTGCGGCTGGACTGGCAACAGGGACGGATAGTTGCACTGCAAGCCGGAGTAAAATCAGGGCATCAACCCCAACTGCAAGGTCTGCTTTGTGCTGGTTTTATTGATATTCAGGTCAACGGCGGCGGAGGAGTGTTATTTAATCAGTGCCCTGATGTCACAGCCCTTAAAACCATCAGTAAAGCCCATCTGCAATTTGGCACCACAGGTATGTTGCCAACCGTTATCACCGACAGTCTGGAGGTGATGCAAGCCGCTGCTGATGCTGTGGCTGAACTCTTGCCAGAGCCGTTGCATACAGTGCTGGGTATTCATTTTGAAGGCCCGCATTTGTCCGTGGCACGTCGTGGTATTCATCCGGCAGAGCAGATAAGGCCGTTGTCAGACAAAGAAATGCAGCTGGTTTGCCGTAAAGACCTGGGTAAAGTGATGATGACTCTGGCGCCTGAAACAGTGCCAGTACAGCAAATTCGTGAGTTGGTAGCCCAAGGCGTCATCGTCAGCTTGGGGCATTCCGCGGCGACGGCTGAACAGGCTTTAGCTGCTATTGATGCCGGAGCCAGCTGCTTTACCCATTTATTTAACGCTATGTCGCCATTGACCAGTCGTGAACCCGGTATGGTGGGGGCTGCTTTGGCTAGTCCTCAAGTCTATTGTGGTTTGATTTTGGATCATTTACATGTGCATCCACTGTCTGCCCACATTGCGGCTTTGTGCAAAGGTGAAGATAAACTGATTCTGGTGACAGATGCAATGGCCCATACCGGCAGTGAGTTGCAGCTGTTGCCATATCTGCACACTGAAATTCGGCGGGAAGGACTGAAACTCACTTTACCAGATGGTACTTTGGCCGGTTCCGCGCTTGATATGAATACTGCGTTGCGGCATTTTTGCCAGGATCTGGCCTTGCCTCTTGCTGCTGGTTTAAAAGCGCTGAGTAGCAACCCTGCGCAACTCATAGGTCTTGAACAGATTGGGCAGTTACAGACTGGCACTATCGCCAATATGCTACTGCTGGACAATAACCTCAATGTACAGCGTTGCTGGTTGCAGGGCGTGGAACAACAAAATAATAAAAAGGAAACTCTATGAGCAAAGTGACTCTTCATCCGTCCGACAACCCGTCAGGCAATTCATCAAGTCTGCAACCGATCGTCATTATCGGTGTGCTGTTTTTTATGTTTGGTTTTATTACCTGGCTCAATGGCGCTTTGATCCCGTTTTTACAACTGGTGTGTCAGTTGGGCGAGTTTCAGGCACTTTTAATCGCCTTTAGTTTTTATATCGCCTATGTAGTGATGGCTTTACCTATGGCTCGCGTGCTGGCCTGGTCGGGCTATAAAAACGCCATGTCGATAGGCTTAGGGCTGATTGCTTTGGGCTGTGCTTTGTTTATTCCTGCCGCCTATAGCCAGCAATTTATAGTGTTTTTACTGGCGCAGTTTGTGGTGGGATCTGGCTTAACGCTGCTGCAAACTGCATCTAACCCCTACTTAGTACGGGTTGGTCCTGAACATTCAGCTGCAGCCCGCATTTCGCTGATGGGTATTTTAAATAAAAGCGCTGGTGTCTTGGCGCCTTTGGTCTTTACCTGGCTGGTATTACAGGATTTAGGTCATATCACAGCAGATAGTCTGGCGTTGTTAAGCGAAGCAGAGCGTCAGCAGCAATTAACGCTGTTAGCTTCACAACTGATGGCACCTTATGCAGGTATCGCAGCGGCAATTTTACTGTTGGCTGTTGGACTGCGTTTTTCGGCCTTACCTGAATTACCTGCAGAAGCAGTGCCTGTCAGCAGCGATGGCGGAAAAACCTCTATTTGGCAACACCGTCATCTGGTACTGGGTGTGGTGACTTTGTTTTGTTATGTTGGCGTCGAAGTCATAGCAGGGGATACCATAGGTTTGCTGGGGTCGGCATTGAACGTTCAGGGCGCTACAACTCTAGCTTCTTATACCATGGTCTTTATGGTGCTGGGGTACAGCTTGGGATTAATGCTGGTGCCTAAGCTAATGTCGCAGCGTCAGGCGTTGGCAATTTCTGCGGGTTTAGGTTTGGTGTTATCAGCGGGTATTTTAGTCTCGGAACCAGGCAGCTCAGGTATTTCTGCACTGTTATGGGGCTGGGCTGGATTACCGTTACTTCCAGACCCCATCAGTCTGGTTGCTTTATTAGGCCTTGCCAACGCTCTGGTTTGGCCTGCGGTGTGGCCTTTGGCTTTGGCTGGTTTAGGCTCGTTAACCCCCAAAGCTTCTGCACTGCTGATCATGGGGATAGCGGGTGGGGCCTTGTTACCTCTGGTTTATGGTGCCTTGTCACAACATTTTGGCGCCATAGCGGCTTATATCGTGTTGCTGCCTTGTTACGCAATGATCCTGTACTACGCAGTGCGCGGTTGTCAGCTGAAATCTTCCAGATAAAACATGTAACAAAAAGCCTCTGCTGAGTGCAGAGGCTTTTTTATCGGTGACTGTTAGCCTTAATTATTAATGCAAATGACGGTGTCCTCGTTTAGTTTTACCTCCACCTTGTCCTTTGCCAGTATCAAAGTCGCGGATTTTTACCTGTTCTTTTACAAAAGGCTCCACACCCAGTTTGCGGTATAAATCAGCTGGCACCATAGCTTTGCCTTGAGTGATCACCAAAGCCAATTTGCGGATATCGCTTATATTTTTGGTGGGATCGCCATCGACCAGCAATAAGTCGGCATCAAAACCTACTTTAATCTGGCCTTTGTGTTGTTCCACTTTGCTGTAGCGGGCGCCGTTTAAAGTGGCTACCTGCAAAGCTTCAGCTGCCGTCAATCCTGCTTTTACTAATAATTCCAGCTCACCTTGCAGAGTAAAACCAGCCAATTCGTCTGTGCCTGCCACCACAGGAATACCTGCTTTGTACATCATGCCGACGAATTCAACCATTTTGGCGTAGGATTTGGCATAACGCTGTGCCGTAGCCTCGTCCGGTATGTCCAGTTCGGCGCGGGCATAAGCGCGTTGAATGTCCGGTGGAAGGTGTTTGACTATAGCGCGCCATGGCTCGCCTACAGTGCCATCTGTTTTCTTCAGGAAATCAAAAGTTGCCAATGTTGGGTCTACCGTCAGATGATTCGATTTTAATAAACGAATAAAGTCCTGAACCGCTTTGCCCGATAAATCGAGATCAGCGACCTGTTTGGCTGGCAGATAAAATCGGTCCAGAGTGCGGGTGTCAGTGTCAGCTTTAACCA
>NZ_JAIWOI010000295.1 GCF_020217005.1 Rheinheimera sp.
GAAAATTAAGCATCAACTGGTTAATATGTTGAATTTCATCGAAACCAGCAGCTATGGCGTCTTCAGCTTTCAGGAAAGCAGGGACATGACCACTGACCCTCAATCCGCGGCTGTGGGCATAAGCTACCGTATCCTTGAGTATTTCTTTGGGAAAAGAATTGTAAATTTTCAACTGCGGATATCCATGAGCTGCGTACCAGTCTATCGCATTTTTCGCTTCAGATAAGTCTTTAATCACAAAGCCATTGCGAGCTGAAAACGCGCTTTCGCCTTCCAGAAAACCCGTGGGTACAATAGTTGGCGCCAACAACTGGTCATTGTCTATTTCATCCATCATCATTTGCAATGTAGCATTGTCATTGCCCATATCACGTAAAGTGGTAACACCAGCTGCCAGATGCAAAGGTCCTTCCCAGCGTGAAATATGTCCGTGCATATCAAACAGGCCCGGTAACACTATACGATTGGCAGCGTCAATTTCATGTTCGACAGGACTTTGCAGTGTACCTGCCGGTACTATGCTGGTGATTTTTCCGCGTAGCAGGTAGATGTCACTTGGGCTACTGAGTTGCAGCGTCGTGCTGTCAAAAATCCTCGCGTGACGCACTACCGTTAATCCTTGAAGTTTTTTCGGCAGTTGTGCCAGCTTTTCCAGCAAGCGGGTCTCTGCTTTTTGTTGGATCTCAAGCATAGTTTTGGCGTTGTTTTGCCAACCATCTTCAATCAATGTCAGATAACCTGGTGCTAAATAAGCGAAAAGTCTCGGTGATTCTCCTTTGGTAGCCCAGACAAAATTAGGCTCAAAACCAACGCCTGTTTGCACTAATAATTGTACTTGCTGCTTTTCGCCAGCATTGTCGACAATAATTTCGCTGACCACTTCTTGTGTCAAAGTTCCACTGGGTAACAGGGGGATAGAGTTAGTACCATTTTTTGCCATTGCAGCTATGGCGATAGAGGATAGATAGGGAGAGCCATCTACAGGCAAATACAAGGCATTCTGTTGGTATGTAGCGGTACTTTGCTCCAACCCCGTGCTCCAGACCGCCTTATTACCCTCAACTTTAAACCTCTCGTTGATCACAGAACCAAAGGTTGTATTACCTTTGGCCTGATAACTTTCAATGAAACCTGCTTTGTTCAGCCTGATTTTTTCGTCCAGCTCAGGACCTCGGCCGTTATCTTTAAAAATATAGCGGATACTGATTTCACCATCGTCTTTTACTTTGACGATTTGTTCACCTGCTTTAACGCCGTTGTCGACAAGAATAGTGTATGAATACTGTTGGTCTGCTACAGCTGAAGCACAACAAGCCAAGATAGTCAGCAGACTTAATGCTTTGATTTTCATTCTAAGTTCCATGTTTATGTTCTGACGCAGACAGCTTAAAACAAATAGAGTCAGGACTGTATAGAAATAAGTAGAAAGGGCGTCTGGCTTTGCGCTTAGGCTTGTGCGGCCTGCGGGTAGTTCTGAAACTTTTATTGAACAAACTATTGGCACAAGTCAAAGAAACTTACTGCTATATGTCGTTTGCAGACGTTATACTTATCAATACATTATGAACAACAACCAGCCAAATCTGAGTCGGCATTGGTTTAGTAGTTATACCCGAGGAGTGATACATGACATCAGTACTAAGTTCTGTAGACCAACGTACTAATTTAGTGGGACAAAACCGGCTTGAATTATTGTTGTTCAGATTACAGGGGCCACAGTTTTTTGGCATCAATGTATTTAAAGTACGTGAGGTGTTACCTTGCCCGGCGCTAAATGTGATTCCTGGCGCCCATGGTCATGTGCGGGGCGTCGCCCATGTCCGTGGTGAACCTATTACCGTGATTGACTTAAGTGCCGCAACAGGAGGAAAACCGGTAGAGGACCTTAAAACTGCGTTTATTCTTGTTACAGAATATAACCGTCACGTTCAGGCTTTTCTGGTTGGCAATGTTGAGCGGATAGTGAATGTAAACTGGTCAGAAATGTTGCCTCCTCCTGCGGGTGTTGGTCGTAGCCATTATATGACCGCTGTGACCCGCATCGAAGGCCGAATGGTACAAGTGATAGATGTTGAAAAAGTTTTTAGCGAAATATCTCCGATGCATGAAGAGATCAGTGAATCTATTAAAGAAGCTGCGCAGCAAATCGACTTGCAGGACATCACTGTGTTAGTTGCCGATGATTCTGCTGTGGCCCGTAACCAGGTTCGTAGAGCACTTGAGTCTATGGGGGTAAAGGTTGAGCTGGTCAATGATGGAAAACAGGCACTGGACTGGTTGTCAAATAAGGCTGCGCAAGTGGATAATCTTTCGGCCCTTGTGCCTCTGCTGATTTCAGATATAGAGATGCCTGAGATGGACGGCTACACGCTAACCGCTGAAATAAAGCAAAATGACAAGCTGAAAGCCATTCACGTCATTTTACATTCTTCCTTAAGTGGCGTTTTTAACGAAGTCATGATCAAAAAAGTAGGAGCCGATCAATTTATCGCCAAATTTCATCCGGATGAATTGGCCAGTGCAGTGCAAAAGTGGCTTAATCCTCAAGCAAACTAACAGTTGCGTCGCAGTAACTTGAAAAGTTCAGCAGGGTACCTGCAGTACCCTATACTCTAACGGCATCCGAAGTCACCGCTGTGGTTGTTCTTGAGAAGGTCAGTTGCTAGAATTGGTTGCATTATTTTAGTTTTTATCGTATTTTTCATTTTAACTTAGAGTTAAAATGACTATATGGCGTAAAACGTTTTGCTGATGAACGAAAATAGCTAGGCTTGTGCTGTACAACTGAAGTGAAACGAGCTTTACTTTCAGTAACTTAGTTTAACATCAGAAAATCGCTTTCGTTTCTATAATGCAGAAAGTGCCGTCTTATTTTACGAGGTGTTTCGATATGACCAGTTTGATGAATTCAGTTGACCAGCGTACTAACATCGTAGGTCAAAATCGCCTCGAGCTTTTAATGTTTCGTCTGCATGGGTCTCAACCTTACGGCATTAACGTATTTAAAGTGCGCGAAGTGATACGTTGCCCTGAACTGAGCGAACTACCTGGTGCTAATCCTCATGTCAGGGGCATAGCACATTTGCGTGGTGTACCTGTGACTGTCATAGATTTAAGTCAGGCTACAGGAGGTAAACCAGTTTCTGATTTAACCAACGCTTTTATTCTGGTTACTGAGTACAACAGGAACACCCAGGGCTTTCTTGTCAGTGGCGTGGATCGTATTGTGAATGTCAACTGGGAGCAAATATTGCCTCCGCCTCATGGCGCTGGCCGCAGTCATTATCTGACCGCAGTTACGGAAGTTGATAATAAACTTGTGCAAATTATCGACGTGGAAAAAGTATTTTCCGAAATTTCGCCTGTGGATGAAACGGTCAGCGAATCCGTGAAAGAAAAAGCGAAAAACCTGGATTTCAAAGATTATACAGTGTTAGTTGCTGATGATTCTGCGGTGGCGCGTAATCAGGTAAAGCGTGCGTTGTCTACTATAGGTATTAACGTCGAAACTGTGAATGATGGACGTCTGGCGCTGAACTGGCTTGAAGCCAAAGCACATGAACTTGGTGGCGATATTTCCGCCAAAGTACCGCTGATTATCTCAGACATAGAGATGCCAGAAATGGATGGCTATACTTTGACTGCCGAAGTGAAATCCAATGAACATTTACGTAATGTGCATATCATTCTGCATTCGTCTTTGAGTGGTGTATTTAACGAGGCTATGGTGAAGAAAGTCGGTGCCGATCAATTTATCGCCAAATTCCATCCGGATGAGTTGGTGTCCGCGGTACAACAGTGGATGAACAGTTAAAATCAATGTACAGCGGCAGCTTTTAAACTGCCGCTTTTGCACTTCGCAAATCGCAACAGTCCTGCTGCACTTCATCAAAATTCTGTTATGATCGCTTCACTTCAGCGATCGGTCTTTCCTGCTGTGCCTTTCGCTAATGTTATTAACTCAATGGATCCTGAATGATTAATTATTTTCGCATTTTGGGCGTGAAAGCCAACGCCAATGAAGATGAGATAAAAAAGGCCTACAAACGCTTATCCAATAAATATCATCCGGATAAGTTGCTGAATCTAAGCGAAGAAGAAAAAGAACAAGCGGGCGTGCAATTACAAAAGGTGAAAGAAGCCTATGATGTGTTGTCAGACGCCAAAAAACGCGCGGCTTTTATTAAAGATTTTAATAATGTGATAGTGCCGGACCCGACTGCAGCCATGAAAGAGCTGTGGGATAGTTATTACCCGTCCGTAAAAGGTTAAAACTGATGAGCAAGACATTCGATAAAACCCGCTTAGAAGCGTTAAAAACAGACGCTTACGAAAATATTGAATCCTACAATGACCCGGATACACCAAAAGCTCTGGAGAAATTTACGGCCCAAATCAAAAGCATTTTGCAGGCTGATCCAAAGATGTTGCATTCAGTGCCTGAATATCTGCCGGTAGCATTATATGGTCGGGTAAAATTTACCCCGGAAGCCAATCTGAAGTGGGCGGCCTGGCTGGCCAAAAACACCATGCCGGTGTGGGACGAATTTAAAACTTCAGTGGCTTTTAATAACGCCGATTTACCGCTCGTTAAAACCATACGGGAATTTAACGAAGAATTACTGATCGAAAGTTGTGCTGTGCTATTTATGCTGAATAAGCACGTCGCTGCAGCGCCTGGTCCACGCGATCCGCGTGATGAAGACGACGAAGATACGGATGACTCTTCTTTTGGTCATAATGCGGATGATGATTACGAAGGCCAGGACGATGAAGAAGAAGGCTACGATGACCAATACGATGAAATCACCTTTAACCGGGAAGGCCGCTAATGAATAACCTGATTGAAATAGCCGTTGCGGAAATTAAAGAACTCGCTATTGTTGAGCCAAAACAAGCCAGCAAGAAATTTGAGCTGATGGCCAATACTATGTCAGATGATCAGCTGGTTGAAGTGATTGAAAACATTGATATTGTCACCCTGACTCAAATAAACAGCCAGCACGATATTTCGTTCCCATCCATTATTTCCGAGCTGATGACACCGGAAAAAATCCGCGACATCGTCTGTCAGCAGCCGTTGTACTGGGAAGAAAAAATCAAAAACAATGCGGAAGATTTAAAGCAGCATACCTTTGATTTTTTAACTTATCTTATTCGTACTCAGGACAGCGAAACCAAGCAGGCTGAAATTCTAGAAGCTATAGCGGAAGATCCGGCAGGGCTGTTTTATTTGTCTATTCCTTTTATCGAGCTGTACCGCGGCGAAGTGATTGAAGATGAAGACGAAGTGCATGATTTATTGCACGAGGAAGAACAAGATTTAGAGGAAGCCATCAGCTACACCGAACGTCATCTGAACGAAGAAGTGCATGGTTTGGGTTACGACGACCCACGCAGCTTATTGGCCCTTATTCGCCAGCTTACTCCCGCAGTAGAGCAGGCGATTAAAAACCTGGTGCGTAACGAAAACTCAGGCTGGGAGCACATTATCAATAAGTTTGCTGCTGAGCTGGTGATGCAAGCCAAAGAGAAAAATCAGGCCACGGACGAATATGCTGAAGTGGATGATATGTTTAGTTTCCTCGATTAAGGCAAAGGATAAGTTATGCAGTTAGTGGTGCGGGATGCCAATCAGGGGCCTTTTTTAACTAAGGTGCTGAATTACGCCAAAGCTGAGCAAAAACTTTCAGAAACACAGCTGGAGCAAGTCAAAAGCAAAGCTGTGCTGATGAGCCTGAAGTTTGCCGACAAGTTTTACAATAAATACAAAATGCACCTGTTGGAGCAAGCCGCACACGACATTATCGGTGTGGCTAGTTTGGGGCTAGCTGAACTCTCAGATCAGGATCTTGATAAAGCCCTGGCGTTGCTGGTAAGCCCTGAAGGAATAGTCAAACCTTTTCAAAAAGGTTGGAGTATGTTGACGCAGGTCAGCCAGCAGGTTCCTAACCGTAAATCCTTGTACGGTGAAGTGGAAGAGCAATTGCTGCAGGATATTGCCAGCCCACCCGATGCAGAGGAATGGCAGGGCTTGACTGTTTACCAGCAGGCTTTACGTGAATCCCGTCGTCGTCAGGCTATCAGCGTGGTGAAACAAACCTACTTTTACCATACCCAGCTTGACCCGTTCGAACACTTCAATCTTGAAGATATGTTGGCTGAAGTGGTACTTTACCGCCTCTGTACTCAGGGTGGTAAGGTGAAGCAGGATTTAAAACAGCGGTTACGCGATATCGAGTTGGCTGATGAGTGGTTTGACGTGAACTTTATTAAAGCCCATACCGAACAAGTGCTTAACTTGTTACCAGCTGGTTTTTCAGAAGCTGTGATAGTGGAGCTGGGTGATAATTTCCATGCTGCCATAGTTCGCACTTTGCAGTTTGCCAAAGGTTATAAAAAGCTGCTGGCAGAGAATGCGTCACCTGAGCGTCGTGACGCCTATGAGCATAAGCAGGGCATGTTGAATCCTTTATTAGGCTGGCCTCAATATATCGAAATGTAATCCCCGTCGTACTTGAAGCTGCAGCTTTGTTGGCTGCCTGATTTTACTTTAAAAGCTTCGCCCCAGTCGCATAGGCAACTATGCTCTTGGGGTCTCAACCCCTTGCCGCCTCGCTGCAACATCAATTACTTAGGGGCAAGCCCGTCGTACCTGAAGCTGCAGCTTTGTTGGCTGCTTGCTCTGCCGGTCCTTTTGATTTGGAAACGGGCGCGGATAAACCGCGCCCCTACAGCCGTCTCAACGTAACCTCAATTCATGAGGGGACAGTCTGTCGTACCTAAAGCTGCAGTAACGGACTGAAACAAAAGCCGCCTTTAGGTTGTTGGGCACTGCTGCTGTAACGCTTTCCACCAGATCACATGACGTTTTAACTCCGCTTTTAATTCGTTATGAGGAACTTCAAAACGCTGCGAAATAGGTTGCGCCAGGGCTGTGCCCTGATAAAGTTGCTGCAGTAGCGGATACAACTGCTGATAGCTGCCGTCCACCTGCGCCAGATAGACCTGCACTTTACCGATAAAATACTGCAGTAAAATGGTATTCAGAATATCTGCTTTGTCTGAACTTTTACCGACAGGGCATTGAGCTGTTAAATCAACCTGATCTAACTGCAGATTTAAACTGTGCAACCAGTTATGGCTAAAGCGTAGGCTTTGTTGTAACTGGCTTAGTGTATTGGCCTGGTATAAGGCTTGTAGCGCCCGCTCAGGATCGATGTCCTTGGCCAGTCGCCAGTTTCGCTCACCAATTTGTTTTCGAAGCGCAAGCAATGAATGCAAGGCTTCCATAGTTTCAGCAATACCAGCGACTGAATCAGGTACCGCTAAGCTGCGGTAGGGATGCAGTTGTTGACGCAAAGTCTCGTCCTGCATTAAGAAATTTTGCCAATGTTTATCGATAAGGGCTGTTTTATCTTTGGCAATCTCAGCCAATTTCTGTTTTAAATCGGACGCTATATCCGGATGGGTTAAACAAGGTTGCACTTGATTTAAAAACGCCAGTTCGTACTTCAGGCGCTGACTTGGGTTCATCACTTTGCCCAGACTGCTATTACGTTCACCCAGCAATAGATCCAGGCCACAGGCCCGGGTTGCCACTAACTCGACCAATCTAATGCTGCTCTCTGCGATTTCTGCTCTGGTATCTGCAATGGACGGCAGTGGCGGTAAATCCGCTGTTGCTGGCTCCTGCAGTTCCAGCGCTAAAACGCGCTCAAGCCGGCTGGCATAGTCCTCCATAACAGCTATGGCAGGATCGCTACAGCCGCTGAGCGCAATAACAGCAGTAACGCTTAGAACTTTAGTGAACAGCAGTTGTAGCTTGCTGCTGTAACATCTTGCCATTTTCCAGACGCCTGATTTGGTTTCTTAAAATTAGCGCCAGCATCACAGCAGCGCAGGACAAGCCGAGAATAATGCCAATCCAGAAGCCATGGGCGCCCATTTTCGGCAAAATCCAGTCGGTTAAACCTAATACAGTGCCTAAACCAAAACCGATCGGCCAATAGGCGATAAAGGTAATAAAAAAGATAGGTTTGGTGTGTTTTAAGCCTCGTAAAGCGCATGCTGACACTACTTGTATCGCATCGGAAATCTGATAGAAGCAGGCCAGAACTAAAATTGAGGTGGCTACGGCCAATACGGCAGGATCAGAAGAATACAGCGAGGCTACCAAAAAACGGCCGAAATAGGTCACCAAGGCTATGCCTACCGCCATCATCATCGCCAGCTGGACTGCTGTGGATACAGCTTTTTTCAGCTCTTGCAGATCATTACTGCCGACCAGATGGCCGACTCTGATGGTGGTCGCCATACCCATACTCATAGGCAGCATAAAAACCAAAGCGCTGTAGTTATTGGCAATTTGATGACCGGCCACCACTATAGGCCCTAGATGCACAATCATCAGCGGAATAGAGGAAAACAAGGTCACTTCAAAAAACAGCGAAAAGGCGATAGGCGTGCCTATAGCAATGATATGCCACAAATCTTTGCTGTTAGGTTTTAGCTGGTCGGGCTTTTTCATATAAAGCGCGGTACTGCGGCTTTTAAAGGCATAGATAGTAATGGCAATAAACATCGCCAGAAACACCAAAGACGTTGCGACACCACAACCAGCGCCTCCTAAAGCCGGCATGCCTAACTTGCCATAAATAAATACATAGTTGGCCGGAATATTCACCAGAATACCAACAAAGGCTATCCACATGGTGGCTTTGGTATTGCCTATGCCTTCAAACAGGTTACGAAAGATCATATAACCAGCGGCCGGGTAGACGCCAAAGCTGACATAAACCAGATAATCGACCGCTTTAGCTCGCAAGTTTTCTTCCATCGACAAATGTTGCAGCGGCAGATGAATGTACTGCATAGCAATGACAATCACAGTGGCCAGCACCATGGCCAGATAAAACCCCTGCAACGCATTATGTGGAATGGCCTTGTGGTTTTTTGCCCCGTACAGCTGAGAAATAATAGGGGTTAGCGCCAGCAATAAGCCCTGCAAGGTTAAAATGATCGGCAACCAGATGGCGGAAGCTACAGCAATAGCGGCCATATCCAGCGCACTGACCCGGCCCGCCATAATAGTGTCGATGACAAACATCATGGTTTGAGTCAGCTGGGCCAGCATAATAGGGCCGGATAATTTCAGAATGGTTTTTGCTTCAAAGCGGGAAAAAGGTAACATAACAACTCTTGTCAGACAGGCGAAAACGCCGTAAAGATAGCACAGCAGAGGTTTTATGTTTACAGGAATAGTGCAGGCAAAAGTTAAAGTCAGTGAAATCAGCGACCAAGAGCAGTTTCGTCGTTTAACTCTTGAAGTTCCAGTGCAATTGCTGCAAAGCCTGGAGCGGGGCGCCAGTATCTCTGTGAATGGCACTTGTTTAACTGCCACCGAATTCAGTCTGACTGAACCTTTAGGTTGGGTTAGCTTTGATGTGATTGACGAAACCTTAATTAAAACAAACTTGGGTGCTTTAACTAGTAGCTCATTGGTGAACTTTGAACGCTCTTTAACTTTTGGCCGTGAAATTGGTGGGCATTTAGTCTCCGGCCATGTGCATGGTACTGCGACTATTTTAGCTGTGACCCAAACTGAAGCAAACTGGCGAGTGGATATCGAGCTTAAACCTGAATTTAAAAACTATGTACTCAGCAAAGGTTTTATTAGCATTGATGGCATTAGTCTGACCGTAGGCGAGGTGACAGAGCGAAGTTTTAGCCTGCATTTAATACCTGAAACGCTTGAAGTCACCACCCTGGGCCAACGCAAAGTGGGTGACAAGGTGAACATCGAACTGGATCAACAAACCGTCACCATAGTGGACACCGTAGAAAGGGTCCTGGCTGCAAAGTCTCTGTAGGGGATCGGTTTATCCCATACCAGCCATGATGAGGCAAATCTTAGTAATACTGCTCATCTTCAGCGTCGATAAAGACCTGTACTTTGTTACGTAATTCATCTTTATGGGTTTGCACATGAATGGGGTTG
>NZ_JAIWOI010000296.1 GCF_020217005.1 Rheinheimera sp.
CAGCAGTTGCTGCAATCTTCGATGTCGTCCTGATCATCACCGCTGATATCCAGAGTGATATGAGTGGGATGGCCACAGAAAGGGCAAAGAATAGTTTTATGCAATAAGTCCATAGATCCTCCGTTAGCCTTAACCACTCCAGGCTCTGGCGACTCATTATCTGCGGGTCCTTTCGATTGAAAACTCCTTCTAGGTCTTAGTGTAGGCCTTAATGTGTTATCAGGCGAAAAATTAGCTGGCTTTCTACTGCTTCCTGCGTGGTTGTTGCCGATAAAGTGTCACTGCTGTTATGATGCAGCCGCTTTTTGTTAAAAGCCGCCTCAACTACGTGTTGTGCTGCTTTGTTCTACCGCTCGTAAGGTTGAACCGCAAATTGCATTCCATTAATTTAATTTGAATCAACATGTGACCCTTGGTACGGGCCACCACTGTGAGGACTTAGCATGCCAGTTATCACTTTACCTGACGGTAGTCAGCGTTCATTTGACGCCCCTTTATCTGTATTAGACGTTGCCAAAGACATAGGCCCAGGTCTGGCGAAAGCCACCATAGCCGGCAAAATCAATGGTCAATTGGTGGATGCCTGCGAGCTGATCACTGAAGACGCTTCATTAAGTATCGTCACTGCCAAAGATCAGGAAGGCCTGGAAATTATCCGCCACTCCTGTGCTCACTTATTAGGTCATGCCATTAAGCAGTTATGGCCAAACACCAAAATGGCGATTGGTCCTGTCATCGACAACGGCTTTTATTACGACGTTGATTTAGACCGTCCAATCAGCAGCGATGATTTAGCGCAACTTGAAGAGCGCATGCTGCAACTGGCCAAAACCGAATATGACGTAGTGAAGAAAAAAGTAAGCTGGCAACAAGCTTACGACACCTTTGCTGCGCGTGGCGAAAGCTACAAAATGGAAATTCTCGATCAGAACGTTGCTAAAGACGATCAGCCGGGTTTATACCATCACGAAGAATACATCGACATGTGCCGTGGCCCACACGTGCCTAACATGCGCTTCTGTCAGCACTTTAAAATAATGAAAGTGGCGGGTGCCTACTGGCGCGGCGATGCAAAAAATAAAATGCTGCAGCGTATTTACGGCACGGCATGGGCGGATAAAAAGCAACTAGCCGCTTATTTACTGCAACTGGAAGAAGCGGAAAAGCGTGACCATCGTAAAATTGGTAAAGCTTTAGGTTTATTCCACTGGCAGGAAGAAGCGCCGGG
Source organism: Rheinheimera sp. (assembly GCF_020217005.1). Classification (GTDB taxonomy): domain Bacteria; phylum Pseudomonadota; class Gammaproteobacteria; order Enterobacterales; family Alteromonadaceae; genus Pararheinheimera. Next base: position 1,229 of record NZ_JAIWOI010000296.1, read on the forward strand.
TATGGTGTTCTGGCACAATGACGGCTGGACTATCTTCCGCGAGCTGGAAACTTTTGTCCGTGAAAAACTGGCGCAATACGATTACCAGGAAGTCAAAGGTCCATTTATGATGGACAAAGTACTGTGGGAACGTTCAGGTCACTGGGAAAAGTACTCTGACAATATGTTTGTTACCAGTTCTGAAAACCGTGACTACGCCATCAAGCCGATGAACTGTCCTGGCCATGTGCAAATCTTTAATCAGGGCCTGAAGTCGTACCGCGATTTACCACTGCGTATGGCTGAGTTTGGCTGCTGTCACCGGAACGAGCCATCAGGTGGTTTACACGGCCTGATGCGGGTGCGTGGTTTTACTCAGGACGACGCCCATATCTTCTGTACTGAAGATCAGGTTCAGGCTGAAGTATCGAACTGCATTAAAATGGTGTTTGACGTCTACAGCACTTTTGGTTTTAAAGATGTACAGGTGAAATTATCTACTCGTCCGGAAAAACGCATTGGTACGGACGAAATGTGGCACCGTGCCGAGCAGGGCTTAGCCGAAGCTTTGGATGCCAATGGCATAGCTTATGACCTGCAACCTGGTGAAGGTGCGTTTTATGGCCCTAAAATTGAGTTTACTTTACATGATTGCTTAGGCCGCGCCTGGCAATGTGGTACAGTGCAGCTCGATTTTGCGCTGCCGGGTCGTTTAGGTGCAAGTTTTGTTGCCGAAGGCAATGACAGACAAGTTCCTGTAATGATCCACCGCGCGATTTTAGGTTCGCTGGAACGTTTTATCGGTATTTTGATCGAAGAGTATGCAGGCTTCTTCCCAGCCTGGTTAGCCCCAACTCAGGTTGTAGTGATGAATATTACCGATAATCAGGCCGAATATGTGCAGGATTTAGTAAAAACTTTCAAATCTCATGGTATTAGAGCTATTTCTGACTTGAGAAATGAGAAGATAGGCTTTAAAATCCGCGAGCACACGCTACAGCGTGTTCCTTATTTAGTGGTGGTCGGTGACAAAGAAGTTGAAGCCGGCGATATCGCATTAAGAACACGGAAGGGCGAAGACCTTGGAAAAATGAGTGTAAACGACTTTATTGCGAAGTTGAGCACTGAAATTAAAAACCGGGTCTAATTATTTTCACTCTTGGAGGAACATACTATTAAAGTAGGAAAGAAAACTTTACCGGCGAACAGACCAAACCGTATTAACGAAGAGATCAACGTTAAAGAAGTACGTTTGTTAGGTCTGGAAGGTGAGCAATTAGGTGTAGTAAACACTTCAGAAGCTATTCGTTTAGCAGAAGAAGCAGGCGCTGACTTGGTAGAGATTAGCCCAACCGCTGAACCACCTGTTTGTAAGTTGATGGACTATGGTAAGTTCCTGTTTGAGAAAGGCAAAGCTGCTAAAGAGCAGAAGAAAAAGCAAAAACAGATCCAGATCAAGGAAATAAAATTCCGGCCTGGAACTGATGAAGGCGATTACCAGGTAAAACTACGCAACCTGCGTCGCTTCATTGAAGAGGGTGACAAAGCTAAAGTAACACTGCGTTATCGTGGTCGTGAAATGGCGCATCTGGACATCGGTATTGAGATGCTTAACCGGATTAAAGAAGATATGTCAGATATTGCTATCTGCGAATCTTTCCCAAGCCGTGTTGAGGGTCGTCAGATGATCATGATGCTGGCCCCAAATAAGAAGTAATAAGAGCTTTCAAGCATAAGATACGCCGCTTGAATAAAGCGGCGTTTTTTATCGCCTTATTATTCGTTGTAATCTAAACAATGCGAGTTATTTAACTATGCCAAAGATGAAAAACAACAAAGGTGCTGCAAAGCGCTTTAAGAAAACCGGCTCAGGCGGTTTTAAACGTAAGCAATCACATCTTCGCCACATTCTGACGAAGAAGTCTTCTAAGCGTAAGCGTCAGTTAGGTCCAAAAACGTTAGTTGCAAAAGTTGACGTTGCTGGTATCGCTCGTTGTCTGCCATACGCATAATTTAGGAGATTTCAAATGCCAAGAGTAAAACGTGGTGTGACAGCTCGCGCTCGTCACAAGAAGGTGTTAAACCAGGCTAAAGGTTACTACGGTGCCCGCAGTCGTGTTTATCGTGTCGCTTTCCAGGCAGTTATTAAAGCTGGCCAATACGCTTACCGCGACCGTCGTCAACGTAAACGTCAATTCCGTCAACTGTGGATCGCGCGTATCAACGCTGCATCTCGTCAGAACGGTTTATCTTACAGCCGCTTCATCGATGGTCTGAAAAGAGCATCTGTTGAAATCGACCGTAAGATCCTGGCTGATATCGCTGTATACGACAAAGGCGCATTTGCTGCTTTAGTCGCCAAGGCAAAAGAAGCTTTAGCTGCTTAATTCTTTGAGCAGAGTAAAAGGCCACCTTCGGGTGGCTTTTTTATACCTGAAATTTATGCCTCTGTTTTATCTTTTCTACCTTCTGTGATTTAACTCTCTGTTTTTACAATGTTATGCTGGAATCCATTGTATTCAGAGATGAACCTTAGCTATGTCTGCTGCTAGAGTTGCCGTTTTTACCCTGTTTGCCTTATTAGCTTTTGCCGGTAACTCGCTGCTGTGCCGGGCTGCATTGAGCCACACCGATATTGATCCTGTTAGTTTTACTGCGGTGCGGCTGATTTCAGGTGCTTTAGTACTTTGGTTGCTGATATCCATCAATGAGGACAGTCGAGCCGGTGAAGGCAATTGGTGGTCAGCTTTGGCTTTGTTTGTGTATGCCATCGCATTTTCAGTCTCTTACGTCAGTTTAAGTACAGCAGCTGGGGCCTTACTGCTATTTGGCGCAGTACAAGCCTGCATGATTGCTTATGGTTACTGGCGGGGCGAGCGTTTTACTTTGTTACAGAGTCTGGGTTTTATCTTTGCCTGTGCAGGTTTGGTTGGCTTGTTATTGCCGGGATTATCCGCACCTCCTGTGGGGGCTGGTTTGTTAATGATGCTTTCCGGTGTGGCCTGGGGAGTGTATTCATTGCGAGGGAAAAGTGGTGGCGACGCCCTGAAGGTTACCGCGGGTAACTTTGTGCGTACTGTGCCCATAGCGTTAATACTGGCTTTGTTGTGTTTTGACGGGCTTTCGTTTGATCTGAAGGGGGGTTGCTACGCGGTATTATCCGGAGCTCTGACATCAGGCCTTGGTTACGCGCTTTGGTATACTGCTTTGCCTTATTTAAAAGCCAGTACAGCAGCAACAGTACAACTCAGTGTGCCTCTGGTCGCCGCTGTGGGGGCTGTGCTGTTTTTGGCAGAGCCTTTCAGCGCGCGTCTGATTTTGGCTTCAATAGCGATTTTAGGAGGTATTGCTCTGGTCACCTTGACTGCTCGTCAGCGATAATGGCAGAACTTAAATCGCTACTTTTAATTTGGATTTGGTTGACCTGCCGGCATAAGGGGCACAAAAGGGCAGTTGGCGGGTAAAATCGGCAATAGATTGCACTTTACCGCGTTGTGGCCTTAAGGTTGACCAATAACGGGCGCCGCCTTTGGGATCTTTACTCCAGCGTGGCTGGCTGATCACTCCATCAGTTTGAACCCACTTGCTCATTATTTTCACACCACAACTTAAGTTCACTTTGGGGTCGTGCAAAGAATGCGGTTGTTTAATATCGCAGGCATAACGAGGCTGATTGGCGCTTTCGTGGGAAATTTGCAGCAAACCACGGCTTATGACCCGACGACCTTGAGCGTCTTTAAACTTTTCCTGATAAAAAGACTGAGGCTTAAAATTACTTTCAGGTTTGGCCATAGCAGAAAACAAAGCCACCCAAAACTGGCTGCGTTGCTGTTGGGCAAGACTTGCATAACGGGGGCAGAAGCTTTGCACATCGGCTGGTACCAGTTTTACCAGTGGAGACATTGCCACAGCTTGTTCCGTGATTCGTGTCCAACTGCCGTCCTTGTTTTTTTCTGACCATGCTGCGTAGTCTTTATTTGCATCAGGAGCCATGCTTCCTGCTAAAGCTGAAGTGGTTAACAGAAATAAACTGATAGCGACACTAAAATAAATCAGGTGTATGGGCATTTGTTATGGTTGTTCTTCCTGCTGAATGTTTCTGTATCGGCTCTATCCAGCCAAACTTCAGCCTCAGACTAGTGTTTTGTTCCGGTAGTCTCAAGCTTTTTTCTAAGGACAGAATCTGTTCGTTTGATTTCTGCCCAGTCCCATCACCTCTGAGCTGGCAGAGCGGCCAAAAACCAGATATGGTAGAGGCATTCAGGCATTTTGCAGGTGTAGTATGCCACACGAACATCCACATTCAGAACAGAAAACCCTTCAGCATGGCAACGGATGCAAACATGATGATGGAGGCCCTCATCACCATCACAGCGCGGAATTGCATGATGATGGACATTCTCATCATCATGGCCTTTTTGGTCACCATCATCATGGCACTGAATCTGGCAATATAGCCACTGCCTTTTGGTTGAACTTTAGTTTTACAATTATTGAATTTGTTGGCGGCTGGTTGACCAATAGCGTGGCTATTATGGCTGACGCTATGCACGATTTAGGCGATACACTGGCCATAGCTTTTGCCTGGTTTGCCGCCAAAGTGGCTGGGAAAGAAGCGACCCCCCGTTACAGTTATGGCTACAGACGCTGGTCTTTACTGAGTGCTTTGATTAACAGCGTGATTTTAGTGCTGGGGTCTTGCTGGATTTTATACGAAGCTATACCTCGGTTATGGGAGCCACAATTACCTCATGCGATGGGCATGATGGGACTTGCGGTTTTGGGTGTGCTGGTCAATGGTGCTGCGGTATTTAAACTGCGAGGCGGCAAAACCCAAAACGAACAGATTTTGACCTGGCATCTGCTGGAAGATGTTTTAGGTTGGGTTGCTGTGCTTGTCGGTTCTATCCTGATTTATTTCACCGACTGGGCCTGGTTAGATCCACTGTTAAGTATTGGTTTTACCTGCTTTATTCTGATCAACGTCTGGCGTAATTTACGCCGTACTCTGGCGCTGTTTTTACAAGTTAGCCCGGATCCAAAACTGGCCGCAAAAATAGAACACCAGCTACAAGACCTTGGGTTTGTGCAGGATGTACATCACCTGCATTTATGGTCATTGGATGGCGAAAAGCATGTGTTAACAGCGCATCTGGTATTGAAAGCTGAGACTGCAGCAGAGCAGTTAAAAGCGCATAAAGAACAGATCCGGCAACTGCTCCAGCCTTATCAGCTGGAACATACCACCATAGAGTTTGAATTTAATCAGGAAGTTTGCCGGGACCAGCATTGAGCAGGATCGAAAAGGGCGCAGATACTTTGCGCCCTTATGGTTTCGATAGACATCGGATTGGTTATTACAGCTGACCGTCCTGCAAGCTGATTTCATCCAAAGACAGCGAAAAGCTTGGGATGAAAATCTCAAGAAAATAGTTCACTTCAGGTAAAGCATAACCTTCTAACACGCTCTCCAGACGCTTTTTCGCCAGCACAAACTCATGATTGCCTGCCGACAGCTCTTCCAGAGTTTTTACATAAGCACAGAGTGTGTCCGCAGCCTTAACAAGCAACTTCTCATCAGCCGAATACTGCTCTGACAGCAGTAAAGACTGATAAAAAGGCTGTAATTTCTCTGGCAACATCGACAGCAGCTTTTGCTCTGCAATGCGTTCTATTTTTTTGTATTCCTGAGCAATCTGAGCGTTAAAGTACTTCACAGGAGTAGGTAAATCACCGGTCAGTACTTCGCTGGCGTCATGAAACAACGCCAATGTTGCAACCCGTTCAGGTTGGACTTCACCGGCAAATACCTCACGGCGAATAAGCGCCAGCATATGAGCAACCACAGCGACCTGATGGCTGTGTTCGGCCACGTTTTCGGTGTTGACATTACGCATCAGCGGCCATCTGTTGATCAGCTTCATCCGGAACAGGTGAGCGAAAAAATGGCTTGGCTCTTGATAAGCACTTTCTCGCTCTGCCTGTGAGTTGCCGCTTTTGTGATCAGTATCCATTATTGCTGATACCCAGGTAAAAACTGCGCTAAACGGCCAATAGCCATTTCCAGCTGTTCTTTGTGGGGTAAAAACACAATACGGAAATGATCAGGTTCAGGCCAGTTAAAGGCGCGGCCGTGTACCAACAGCACTTTATGTTGACGTAAAAAATCCAGCACCATCAACTCATCGTCTTTGATTTTAAATTTCTTTCGGTCCAGTTTAGGAAACAAATACATTGCTCCTTTAGGCCGTACGCAACTGATGCCATCAATGCTGGTGACAAGCTTATGGGCTAAGTCCATCTGATCATACAAACGTCCGCCAGGTACGATCAGCTCGTTAATGCTCTGATAACCGCCCAGGGCAGTTTGCACTGCATGCTGGCAAGGGACGTTAGCACAGAGGCGCATAGACGCAAGAATATTTAAACCTTCGACATAGTGTTTTGCCAGATGTTTGGCTCCGGACAATAAAATCCAGCCAACCCGAAAACCAGCGATACGGTAGTTCTTTGATAATCCACCAAAGGTAAGCATAAATAAGTCGTCGGTTAATGAAGCCGTGGTGACATGCTCCGCACCGTCGTACAAAATCTTGTCATAGATTTCGTCGCTTAACACTACCAGCTTATGCTCACGGGCTATGGCTAACAGATCCAGTAAAAAGGCTTTGGAATAGACTGCTCCAGTAGGATTGTTTGGATTGATCAGCACCAGAGCTTTGGTTTTCTTCGTGATTTTTGCGCGAATATCGGCCAAATCGGGAAACCAGTCTGATTGCTCATCACAGCGGTAATGCACAGCGTTGCCACCAGCCAAATTCACCGCGGCTGTCCAGAGCGGGTAATCAGGGGAGGGGATTAGTACCTCGTCGCCGTTATTCAAAAGCGCCTGCAATGACATAAGAATTAACTCAGATACGCCGTTGCCTATATATACGTCGTCTGCGTCAGCACCTAAAATTCCACGCTGTTGATAATACTGTGCCACTGCGACCCGGGCCGAATAAATACCCTGTGAGTCACTATAGCCTTGTGCCGTTGGCAAATTGTGGATTACGTGTTTTAAAATTTCATCCGGCGCTTCAAAGCCAAAAGGCGCGGGATTACCAATATTGAGCTTTAAAATACGCTGACCTTCTTCTTCCATCCGTTTGGCTTCGCGTGCCACAGGACCCCGAATGTCATAACAAACCCCATCTAATTTTGTCGAGCGCTCTATTGGTTTCATACCGCTACCCTTATGTCTCCGTCTATTGTCTTTATTGAAAATCTTTGCTTACACCTTTTTACACGCCTAGACGTCTTTTGCAAGTATGATTGCAAAAAAAAGCGGGAAAATCAGGAGCTTTATGAAAAGTCTGCGAACTATCCCTGTTGGCGCAGTGGTGGGCTGCGAAATTTTCCAATTTTTTGAACATACGGGTATCTATATAGGCGAAGGGCAAATTGTTGAGTTAGCAGGCTCAGGATTGGTTCGTTCGTTGTCTTTTCAACGCTTTTTAGCGGACAGATCCGGTGCAGACCTGATTTTCGCAACTAATCCATCGGGCGACATCATCGGTTCTGAAATTGCCGCGAACAGGGCTATTGCACAAATATATAGCTATCAGGATTACGACTTATTAAGCAACAACTGTCACCGCTTTACTTACGGCTGTATCAGCGGTGATTCTTTGCCTTTGACCAGTTTCTTTGATTTAAAGCAGGCGTTAGCAGCGTACTGGCGCTTTACTCCACATTGGATCCACAAAACGCCATAACTAAGTCCTCAATACCAGTTATTGATTGTCTCTGACTTCAATATCACCTACACCCACGTTGGCTTCCAATTCTTTTTTACCTTCACCATGTAACTGGCTTGAACTAGTGACCAGCACTTGATCTCGTTGGTATCGCCCTTTGCCACCTTTGATAGAAGTATCACCGACTCCTGCATCGAGTTTAATCGAGTCAAACAGGCTGGTGTCGACATCAATATCTATTTCACCAACACCTAAATCGACATTGATATCTGATGCCATATCATCAATTTCAACAGAGCCAACACCTAAATTTAATGAAACAGCCATATCTGCGGGCATTGCCACAGTCCAGTTTTGGGTAACGTCATCATCATCTTCCAGATCAACCTTCAACTTAAGGCTCGAACCATCCTCACGCAGACTGATTTCTGCATCTGATAAATCAGTGCTGCGGCCCAGCCAATCATCATCCGGCTCTAACTCAATCACTAAGCTGATATCAGAGCTTTTAGAGATTTTGATCTTTATCTCTCCGACAGGAACTTCCAGCACTAACTTTTTATAGCTTTTCGCATCTATAACTTTTTCCAACACTTTAATGTCATCCGCCATCGCAGTTGTTGCTGATAAAGCCAGTATCAAAGCTGGAATTAATTTTAATTGACGCATATTGTTCTCCTTTTTTCATTGTAAAAGCAGAGTATGCAGTTTTCCTGCCAATATATATAATCAATTAAAACATATAGTTACGCATTTTGTTCAAGGTGCCACTAATCTTTTAGGCCAATTTGTGGTCGAAACTACTACCAGATCTGGTTAGAATACGCGCCATTGTTATCCCATTCACCAAGTGAAGGGATCTGATAAAAGGCTAAATCAGGGTGTCGGATGAAAAAAACAGAACACATTTTTTGGTTGGTGTTATGGAGCCTGGTGCTATATGCCTTTGTTTACCCATGGCTGAAACCAGCTCCTGTTGAGGATATTGCTTCATTAGCTGAGTGGCAAATGCCATCCAAGTTGGCAGCTCTTGACGCCGCGGATCAGCGTA
>NZ_JAIWOI010000297.1 GCF_020217005.1 Rheinheimera sp.
AACTGCTAAAACGTTTGGCTTATCCTGTAGCTATGCCTGAGTTGTCTCCAGTACCAGACTTTGAACAGTACAAAGATGTATCGGAGAAAAAAAAAGCATTTTTTGATTATCTTTTGCCATTTATTGAACGTGAAAACGCCAGGTTGTTACATATTCGACAACAGGTTGTCGAAGTACAGCAAAAGGCGCTAAGCCAAGAGCTGACGGTTGAAGAATACGCTTTCATCTATAGCCTGTATGATGAGTTCAAATTGGACTATCCAGAAGTTGATAAAGAGGGCTTTCGGCTCTTATTAAGCAGAGTAGATGCTATCCCTGCAGATTTAGTGCTGATCCAGGCCGCTAAAGAATCAGGGTGGGGCAGCAGCCGTTTTGCTCTGGAGGCTTATAACTTCTTCGGCCAATGGTGTTTTAAAGCAGGTTGTGGTGTAGTGCCACAAAAACGTAGCGCTGGCAAATACCATGAGGTCGCGGTATTTCCAAACATAGCTGCTGCTATTAATAGCTATTTTTATAACCTTAACACTTTTTATGTATACGAAGATTTACGCCAACTCAGGGCTAAACGCCGGGCAGAAGGTGAAGTAGCCGGACATCACCTGGTTGCAGGTTTAAGCCGGTATTCAGAGCGGGGTCAGGATTACGTTAAAGAAATCCATACCATGCTTAAAGCCAATACTAAACATATAGACAGCTAATGATAAAACCCTATGTTCTGGCCAGCTTGCTGGTTACTTTGTGTGGTTCAGCTATGGCTGATACCGTATTTAATTACGACGGCTTTTACGCCAGGATGAAAAAAAGTGAAAAGGTTGAGTTCAGTGATATCACGCTGGCATTTATGCTGCAAAAAGCGGGCACAACCGAAGTATGCGTTGTAGATAAAGCGCTCATTACTACTGATATCTCTGAAGCGCCTTTGACCATAGCTGGTAATGGCGAGCTGATGCTACCTTTTGATGAGATGCTGAATGTACAAAAGGCGCTCATTATTCTAAAACAGCCGCAGGGTGCTGTAGCCTGTGATTTAAACTTTAAACTACGTAGCAAGATGCCGGTACCGCAACAAGCAACTGTAGCTCAACTTCGTAAGCTACAGAGCCAGTTTGACGAATTGTTGGATTCATTAGCGGGCTGGGGTAAATACTGGTTGCCTGATGTCTCTGGTTTAACTCTGCATTTTTCGGGTGAAGTCGTAGCGCAAAGTTCTGATGCAGCCTTAAATCAGCAGTTATTATGTGAGCAAAACCGCTGCCGGATTTTTTTACCGCTCTCTTTAGCTGATACTGCCACAGTGCAGTTTTCCAAAGTGCCTGATCACGCCACGCCTCTGTTACTACAGCCCTAACTCTGATGGCCGGATTGGTGCTTTATCTGCTCACTCATAGCAGAGAATTGTCGAAGAAGACCAATACCGGCGCTTTAGTTCTGCAAGCTCTGGCTGATTCGGGACACGTCAGGGTTGAGCTAATCGAATGGCAACGCAAGTCACCTGATCCGCTATTAGTCGACTTATCGGCAACACAGCAGCTGGGCTTGGTGTACCCACTAAGCGCAGATACTGGTCAAGCCTGTTATCTGCTGCAACAAGGACAATATCAAGCTCAAAACCCGGTTGCAGTCACAGAGATGCCCATTCGTTTGAATGAAGCTGTCAAACACTGGGTTTTATTGGACGCTACCTGGCAGGAAGCAGCCAAAATGCTTAGACAAAGCCCTTATTTGCATTCTTGTTACCGCCTTGGCATAAAGCCCGCTACGCCATCTTTGTATGCACTACGCCGTAATCAAAGGGACGGCGCCTTGTGTACCGCAGAAGTGGTGATGGAATTACTGCAGCAAACGGGATTTATCAAAGAAAAAGAGCAGCTGATGCTGCTCTTTGATGAATTCAATAAGCACTGATGGCTAGCGAAATATGTTCTCTGTCTGGCATTAGGCTGGGATTTTAGACGGGATGGAGTAAACCCATCCCCTACAGTAGTTCAACAAACTGGACCTCAGGTGCAGCCGGTTCGTCCTCATCCTGCAGTAAACCCACTGGTACTTTGGGTACATCAGGTTTATCAAAGGCCATATCACCTTCAACGGGCAGTGGACTGTCTTTACTGATCCCGGCAAAATCAAACAGATTTTTATCAATCATGTGTGATGGCACTATATTCTGCATGGCCTGAAACATGGTCTCTATGCGACCAGGAAAACGTTTATCCCAGTCCTGCAACATTTCTTTTACTACCTGACGCTGTAAACCATCCTGAGAACCACATAAATTACATGGAATAATGGGGAACTGGCGGGCTGTTGCGTATTTCTCTATGTCCTTTTCCCTGCAGTATGCTAAAGGACGGATCACTATATGCTCACCATTGTCGCTGATCAGCTTGGCTGGCATAGACTTCATTTTGCCACCGTAGAACATGTTTAAAAACATAGTTTCAATCATGTCATCGCGGTGGTGACCCAGGGCAATTTTGGTTGCTCCTAACTCATTAGCGGTACGATATAAAATACCCCGACGTAACCGAGAACATAAAGAACAGGTGGTTTTACCTTCAGGGATTTTATCTTTCACTATTGAGTAGGTGTCTTCAGTCACAATCTGAAAATCAACACCTATAGAACTTAGATATGCCGGCAACACTTCGGCTGGAAAGCCTGGTTGTTTCTGATCGAGATTCACTGCCACTATCGAAAATTGAATAGGTGCAGATTGTTGTAAGTTCAACAGTATATCCAGCAGGGTATAGCTGTCCTTGCCACCAGACAAACACACCATAACCTTGTCACCTTCTTCGATCATATTAAAGTCGGCAATAGCCTGACCTACGCCACGACGCAAGCGTTTGTGTAATTTATTCAGGTTATATTGTGCTTTGGCTTCTGCTGCATGCGACATAAAACAACGACCCTAAGTAAAAATGGCGCGTAGTATAACCAACTAAGCGCCAGCTTTGTATACCCCTGGTGCTTTATGCTGCAGCTTTGTCGCGCGTGGAGCTTAATGTTTTGCCAGCGGGCATATAAAACCTGCAGGTTTGACCGCCAAAACATCACAGTCGAGCCTGTCTATCACATGCTCAGCAGTGTTGCCGATAATAGCTGCGGACAAACCAGTACGGCCTATAGTGCCTATCACCACCATTTCAGCGTCCAATTGCTGAGCTAATTTCGGGATCACATCTTCTGGCATACCTTCCTCCACATGAGTCTGGGCTGAAGGTAATTCGAATTCGACGGCCAGCTTCTGAACTGCGTCCATATGATGGGTTTTCATGGTTTGATTGTATTCCTGTGGGTTAAATTCAGGAATTTCAATGGCAATATTGACAGGCGTGCCGGGGAAGGCGTTAACCAGCTGTACTTTGCCATTCAGCAGAGCTGCCAGTTGTTTGGATTGCTGGATAATTCGCTGATTCAGCGAACTGTGATGTGTTTGTTCACTTCCCGCATTTACAGCAGCCACTATATTGCCGTGTTCGGGCCATTCATGATCTTTGACCAGCAAGACAGGGCAAGGACATTTGCGCAAAATATGCCAGTCAGTGGGAGTGAAGATCATGGATTTGAGTACATCATGATCATGAGTCCCTTTAATCACCAGGTCGTATTCTTTTTCCAGCACAGCTTGCACTATGGCCTCAAAAGGCCTGTTGTGCCAAACCACCTGAATATCTATGTTCAAGCCTTGTTCTTTATAATCAGCAATGAGTTCACTGATCCAGAGTTCGCGGTCATTAATCACCGCCTGGCGCATCGATTCACGTTCTTCTCCTGATAACATCGTGGTCATCTCGTAAGAGAAATCATAAATCGACAAAAAAGCCGTAAGTTGGCAGTTTTGCAGTTTGGCCAGTTCGACAGCCCTGTTCAGGGCCTTTTGTTCGGCCACTGAAGGGTCCAGTACCACCAGTACTTTTGGATATAAGGTCATATCATGCTCCTGCTAAGCTAAGGCTTACCCTGTAAGTGTAGCCAAGGTAGCTAAGGTTGGCTGATAAGTCCTTGTGCTGGATCAATAATACCTATGGTATCTGTCAGCGGGCTATAGCGGATCCACCAGCCAGTTTACTTAACGCTTCCGGATCGCTGATGCAAATCAGCTTACCATCGACGTGTATCAAGTCGTCCTTATGGAATCGACCTAATAAACGGCTAATAGTTTCAACTGTAAGGCCTAAATAGTTACCTATTTCGCCACGGGTCATACTCAAACGGAACTCTTTTTTGGAAAAACCCCGGCTGGCAAAGCGATGGGACAGGTTGGTTAAGAAGGCAGCCAGTTTCTCTTCTGCATTCTTACGGTTGAGCAACAATAACATCTGTTGATCGCCGCTGATGTCCTGACTCATCAGACGCATCATTTGTTGTCGTAGTTTGGGCAGCTCACCCATCAGTTGATCCATCTGACTGTAAGGTATTTCACAGACCATAGCAGTTTCCAGCGCCTGAGCAAAACTTGGGTGTTTTTGTTCGCCTATAGCGTCAAAACCTATGACATCGCCAGGTAAATGAAAACCAGTAATTTGCTCTTCGCCTGCCTCTGTTAAGGTAAATGTTTTGAAGGAGCCACTACGAACTGCATATAACGAATGTAAAACTGTACCCGCCTCAATTAAAAAGTCACCTTTGTGAAGAGGTTTCTTACGCTCAATGATGTCGTCCAGCGTATCAAGTTCAGCATTATTTAAGGTAAAAGGCAGACAAAGCTGACTAAAACCACAGTGTTGACAACTTAAGTTTGAAGCGGACATAGGTATTCCTCAATAACAACTTTCCCAGCTTAGAAAAGTCGTGGCGCTAATGCAATAGCTATAGTGTAAAGAGCATACAAGGCTAATAAAATAGCAGCGCAGGCTCTTACCCAATTTTTATTTTTAAACCGGCTAAGGCTGCGGGCGAAACGTCCGACAGCCAGCATAGCCGGCAGGGTGCCAAGGCCAAAAGCGGTCATCAGTAAGGAGCCTTGTAAGGCGCTGCCACTTGCCAGGCTCCAGCCTAAACTGCTGTAAACCAAACCACAAGGCAAAAAGCCCCAGCATAGACCATAAGCTATAGCTTTGATGCTGCGATCAAGTGGCAGCAATCTCTTGGCAACAGGCTGCACTTTGCGCCATAGCGCCGCTCCCAGCCTTTCAAGCCAAGTTAGAGCAAACCATATACGGGCAACATAAAAAGCCATGAGTAAAAGCATCAGACCAGCAAGTAGTTTCAACCAGAACAAACTGAGGCCCAGTTTTACCAGAACAGTAGCTCCAAAAGCGCCCGTTAAAGCACCTAAACCACTGTAGGTCGCCAGTCGCCCGAGACTGAGCATCAGTTGCAGCTTAAGTTGTTGCACCAGATTAAGGGGAGGCATAGCAAGTTGTAATGCGCTTGCTATACCACCGCACATCACCAGACAATGACTGCTGCCTAAAAAACCTATGCTAAAAGCAGCCAGCAAGTTAAGGACAAGATCCTGATTCATTGAGGAGGTAGTTGATCAGGTTGTGTTTCTGATGCTGTAGTTGTCTTCTCATCTTCAAACAAAATGCTCATACCTTCCTTGTTTAAATCATCAAACTGACGACTTCGTACCGCCCAGAAAAAAATACCCAGACCAATGCAGACAAAAAGTATAGCAATGGGGATCAGCACATAAATAATACTCATGCTCTAAGCAACCTCAGTGAATTAGACACCACTAAAATAGAACTGAACGACATACCAATAACTGCAATATAAGGTGAAACAAAGCCCATCACCGCCAATGGAATAATCACCAGATTATAACCTACGGCCCACCACAAGTTTTGCTTCACTATACGCTGTGCCAGCAAAGCACCGTCAATCAGTTCTTGCAGTAAATTCAAATCATTATGCAGTAATACCACATCGGCCTGATTTTTTGATAGATCTGTGCCTGAATCCAGGGCCACTGAGACATGAGCCGCATGGAAACAAGGGCTGTCGTTGATACCATCACCCAGCATCAATACTTTATCACCCTGTGCGACCGCCTGGCGTATACGTTCAACTTTTTGTTCAGGACTGCAGCCCTGGAAGACTGAGTCAAACTGCAACTGCTGTTGCACTTGTGCAACCTGTGCTGAGGAATCGCCTGTCAGCATGGTCAAACTCAGGCCTCTATGCTTCAGCGCCTTGATTAAGGCCGGGACTTCCGGGCGTAGTGCGTCAGCCAGCTCAACAGACAGCACGAGTTGATTATCCAGGGTGCAGCAGACTGCAGCTGGTGATTTAGTTTCAACAGCGCAAAATGCCGCACTACCGACTTTAACTGCGGAGATTGTACCATCCTGCTGTAACCAGACTGCCGATAAGCCTGCACCGACGTGAACCTGAACTTGTTCTACCTTTAACTCTGTCGTTAGATAATCCGAAAATGCCCTGGCTATAGGATGTTCAGAGTAAGTTTCAATCCGGGCTATCAAGGCGAGCAGGGTTTGCTCACTGTGCTCACTAGTATGCAACACAGTCTGTTGGATACTAAAGCGTCCCTGAGTCAGGCTGCCGGTTTTATCTAAAAATATGGAGTTAAGCTGTGGTAAGATTTCCAGGACTTGCTGGTTTTTGATCAAAATGCCTTTGCGGTTTAAGCGTGCCAAAGCGCAGGTAACAGCAGTGGGAGTTGCCAGTGTTAAAGCGCAAGGGCAGGTGGCGACCAATACAGACAAAGTAACCCAAAAGGCTCTGTCTTGATCTAACCAAAAATACCAGAGTAAAAAGGTACCCAAAGCAATAAACAGCAGACGCTGAATAAAAAAACGCGCCAGTTTGGTTGTCTTTTCAACAATTTGTGGTTTTTGGTTTAAGGTTTGTTGTTGCAGATTAATGATCTGACCTAAACGGGAGGAGGCCAAGGCCTGGTGCACAGTCACCATTAGAACTCCGTCATGGTTAATGCTGCCTGCCATTACAGAATCACCTACTGCTTTATCTACAGCTTTGTATTCTCCGGTTAACATTGACTCATCCACCGAACTTTGCCCTGACACCACCATACCATCAGCTGCAATAGTTTCACCTGCCTGCACCAGTATCACTTGTCCTGCTTCAAGTCGCCGCGCCGAGGTAGGTATAACTTCATCACCTTGCACCAGCCTGGCGGATACTGGCATGATTTTTAACAGATTTCCTGTGGCCGCTCTTGCTTGTGTTCTGGCGCGAAATTCAAAAAACTTACCCAGCTGTAGCAAAAATACAAACATACACACAGATTCAAAATACACTTCCCCTGTATCAAATAGGGTCGCGTATGCAGAGGCGATAAAAGTGTAATAGACAGCCAGTGTGACAGGCACGTCCATATTCAGTTCACGGCCTTTGATAGCCCGCCAGGCACTTAGCGTAAAAGGTTTTGCGCTGTAGAACACCACCGGTGTGGTCAGGAATAAACTGATCCAGCGTAAATACCCTTCAAATTCAGCGTCTATGCCCGTGTATTCACCAAAGTACAAGCCAAAAGCAAGCATCATGACCTGCATACTCATAAAGCCTGATACAGCCAGACGTTTTAAGAATCGACGTAATTCTGCTTGCTGAACTGCTTCTTCCTGATCAGCCATAAAAGGCGAAGCCTGATAGCCTAATTTATTGATCAGGCTGAGCAGTTCACTGAGTTTAAGTTGCTGCAAGTCCCAACTGACCATACAGCGCGCTGTACTGGAGTTGACATTGACTGAGTAAATAGCTGGATTTTTCTTCAGCTGCTTTTCTATCAACCAGGCGCATGCTGCGCAGCTGATACCTGTAATAGATAACTCAATCTGAGTATGATGCTCTTTAGTGTGAGTCAAATCAGCCAGTACTTCTGCGCTATCGTAGTTGAGCAGTTGTAATTGTTCTGGTACCAATTGAGCTTTGCTAGCTGGAGCAGTACGGAACTTATAATAATCGCCAAGCCCTTGGTCGATAATGGTTTCTGCGACCGCAAGACAACCAGGACAACAAAATTGACGCTCTTGTTGCTCTATAAGCAGCGTAAAACTGGAACCAGCCGGTATGGCTTCATTGCAGTGAAAACAACCTGAATGCAACACTATTAATATCCCAGCTTAAATTCACCTTGTTTTGGCAACATCACAGTTGCCCGCAGTTTCCAGTCTTTGTGCTCATCTGAGACGACCAGATTCCATTTCCCGTCTAAAACCTGTGGTAACGTACCCACATACAGGTTCTCACCACTACGTTCAGCAGTAATGACAAAATCTTTGGCTGCTATAGTGTTGTGGAAAAATTCAAGTTGTAAATGCTGACCCAAAGTTTTGTTTTGTTCGAACCGCACTACCACCTGATTGGCAGCAATCAGAGTGCTGGCGTGTAAATTACGTAATTCAGCCTCACGGTATTTAGCTAAATTCATATTGATAGCCCGACCTTCTTTGTAGTAATCATCGATCACCAGGTCCGGATTATTTTGCTGCATGATGTAAATGGTATGGCCACCTTTGATGAAGGAGACGATAGGGAAGGCGATCAATAACCAGGGCCACAGTTGTTTGTACCAGGGTTTTGTATCATGCAACATCAGTTTTTCCTCTCTCAGATAGCAATAAGCCCCACATAGCGGGGCTTATTGAAGTGTAATTAAATCACAGATTACTTAGAACTTTCTTCCGGACGAGACAAACGGTAGACGTAAGCAGAGATAATATGGATTTTGTCTTCGCCTAAAATCTCTTTGAAGGCTGGCATCTGACCATTACGGCCTTTATTCAGCGTTTCTTCTACTGCACCGTGTGAACCACCATATAACCAGGTGTTGTCCGTCAGGTTAGGTGCGCCAAACGGCAGGTTGTGGGCCAAGCTGCCTTTGCCATCTGCACCGTGACAAGCCGCACACATGCCAAACTTCATTTTGCCGGCTGCTGCATCTTTATCATTCACCTTACGGCCTGACAGGCTTAATACATAAGCTGTCATTTCTTTTACGCCTTGTTCACCCAAAGCATCACCCCAGGCTGGCATAGCCGCTTTGCGACCATACAGCAGAGTTTCTTTGATCTTGTCCGGCGTACCACCATATAACCAGTCATCGTCTGTCAGGTTAGGGAAGCCACGCTGACCACGGGCATCAGAGCCGTGACATTGTGAACAGTTCTGCAGGAATAAACGCTGGCCGATTTTTAAAGCATCCGGGTCGTAAGCCAGATCCAGAATGTCACGGCTGGTGTATTTGGCAAACTCTTTGGCATAAGTTTCGTTGGCTGCTTCATACTCACGATCTAGCTGTACGTTTTTGCCGTCCAGTTTGTTTTGTTCTACAGCAGCTTTGGATTCAGCCAAATTCTTAATACCCTGATTTGAGCTGGTCCAGTTTAAAAAGCCCTTATAGTTGCCAAGGCCAGGGTAGGCTGCAAAATAATACACCGACCATACGATGGTGGCGTAAAACATATAAGTCCACCATTTCGGCAGTGGATTGTTAATTTCTTCAATGCCATCAAACTCGTGACCTGTCGATTCGCCCTCTTTAACACCGACATGGTTCTTTAAGTTCCAGGTCAGAATGACGGCGCAAAAAACGATACACGCTATTGTTAAGACAATGATCCAAGTGCTCCAAAAGCTACTCATGATCCGACTCCTGTTTCTGTTGTTGTTGTGGTTTTTGGTCGTCTGCAAAAGGCAAATTTGCCTGTTCCTCGAAGTCTGGCTTGCGCTTCAACACAAAAAGCCAGACGACAAGACCAATAAAACCTACAAACACTAGCACGGTGAAAATACTGTGTAGGGTTGCAATATCCATTATTTTTACTTCAACGCTGTGCCAAGGGATTGCAGATAGGCAATTAGCGCCTGCATTTCTGTTTTTCCTTTGACTGACTCAGTGGCTGTAGCTATATCTTCGGCTGAATACATCACGCCATCTTCATCGTTAGCGGGCATTTTACCTTTAGTTAACTTGTTGAAGATTTCCATTTTCTTCGGAGTTAACTCACCGTCCAGCGTATTAGTCTCAAGCCAAGGAAAACCTGGCATATTTGACTGAGGCACT
>NZ_JAIWOI010000298.1 GCF_020217005.1 Rheinheimera sp.
ACGTCACGTGGGTTCCTTAAATGGGCAACGTGCCAGTCGTCGCTATAACGACCGCCAACACGGGCCAAATCAGGACCAGTACGTTTTGAACCCCATAAAAATGGATGTTCCCATACACTTTCACCGGCAACAGAGTAGTGACCGTAGCGTTCCACTTCATGACGGAACGGACGGATCATCTGGCTATGACAGTTCACACATCCTTCACGGATATAAATGTCACGGCCTTCCAGTTGCAGCGCTGTGTAAGGTTTTAAACCGTCCACAGGTTCGGTGGTTTCTTTTAAAAACAGCAGAGGAGTGATTTCAACCAGTGTACCAAAACTGATTGCCAGCACTGTGCCTATGGCTAACCAGCCTGCACTTTTCTCAAAAAATTCATGATAGTTCTTAGACACAATAAGCTCCTTACGCTGCTTCAGCTACTGGTTCCAGAGCACCATCTTTCGCTCTGATAGTTTTCACAACGTTATACGCCATGACCAGCATACCTGTGACGACAAAACAGCCACCGATAAAACGCATCAGGTAGAACGGGTAAGAGGCTTCTAAGCTTTGTACAAAGCTGTATGTCAGAGTGCCGTCCGTGTTGACTGCACGCCACATCATGCCTTGCATAATGCCGCTGATCCACATAGCAACAATGTACAGAACCACGCCAATAGTGTGTAACCAGAAGTGGGTGTTAATCAGCTTAATGCTGTACATCCGGCCCTGGTTATAAATATTCGGGATCAGGTGGTAGATAGCGCCGATAGACACCATTGCAACCCAACCTAAAGCACCTGAGTGAACGTGACCTACTGTCCAGTCGGTGTAGTGCGACAGCGCATTTACCGACTTGATCGCCATCATCGGACCTTCAAAGGTCGACATACCGTAGAAGGACAGAGAAACAATCAGGAAACGTAAAATAGGGTCGGTTTTCAGTTTATGCCAGGCACCAGACAGAGTCATGATACCGTTGATCATGCCACCCCAGCTTGGTACAAACAGGATGACTGACATCACCATACCAACAGACTGAGTCCAGTCTGGCAGGGCAGTGTAGTGTAAGTGGTGAGAACCGGCCCAAATGTATAAAGCGATCAGAGCCCAGAAGTGCACAACTGATAAACGGTAGGAGTACACAGGACGGCCAGCCTGTTTAGGTACAAAGTAATACATCATACCCAGGAAGCCTGCTGTTAATAAGAAACCTACTGCGTTGTGACCATACCACCACTGCACCATCGCATCCACTGCACCAGCGTATACTGAGTAAGACTTGGTGAAAGAAACAGGCACAGCCATGCTATTGACTATGTGTAACGCCGCTACCGTGATAATAAAACCACCGTAGAACCAGTTTGCTACATAAATGTGGCTGGTTTTACGTTTCACCAGAGTGCCAAAAAACACTACAGCATAAGAAATCCAGACCACAGCAATCAGAATGTCAATTGGCCATTCCAGCTCAGCATATTCTTTACTGCTGTTACCTATACCCTGAGGCAAGGTGATAATTGCGGCGATAATGACTGCTTGCCAGCCAATAAAAGTAAACATCGCAAGCTTTTCTGCAAAAAGCCTGACCTGGCAGGTACGCTGCACCACATAATAAGATGTGGCAAACAGGGCACTTGTACCAAATGCGAAGATTACTGCGTTAGTGTGAAGAGGACGAAGACGACTGTAAGTAAACCATGCCGTGTCGAAATTAAGTGCGGGCCAATACAGTTGCGCCGCAAGTAATACACCCAACCCCATACCGACAATACCCCACATAACTGTGGTGACGGCAAAAAGGCGGACAACGGTATAGTTGTAGTCAACATTTAACGATTTGGTCTGGCTCATGTTGAGTTCCGCTGCAGTTTATTGCTAGTGATTAAAAATTCACCCTAAGGTGACCCTTCTTATTGTTGATTAACAGTGTAGCAGCCTCCACGACTTGCAAAGCAACTAAACCCTTAACCATTTTGGGGCGAAATAATACGAGTTTTGCCTTTAAAAAGATAGGCAAAACAGCTGCTTTTATGATGTAGAACAATACTGCTGGTCGCAAAATAACCAATTACAGCAGTGTTTTGCGTTTCATAGCGGCGAGAAGGTACACTTGCCATTCTTTATCTACGGAAAATTATCAGATGAGATTGCTTGTTCTGGCTTTTTATTTGTTCTGCCTTGTGGGTTGCTCAGAAGAAAAGGCGGCATCTCGGACTCAAGTGTTGCAACTGCACAAGGATACCCAAGTCAGTGTCAGTTTAAGTCCGGCTGATGCTCCGGTTGAAGAAATTCTGAGCTGGACTGTAAAATTGTCGGAAGGCTGGCAAATCAAACAAGCGGAAGTCACAGGCTTATCGATGAGTATGGGGACTATACCGCTGTTGTTTAAAGCTACGAACGGACAATCGGATTTTTTTCAGGCTGAAATGGTGTTGGGCGCCTGTAGTCAGCCGAGAATGAAGTGGCAATTGCAGCTTAAACTGCTTCATGCCACGGAAGGAGAAAAGATATTGCTGCTGCCTTTTTATTCCAGTTGGCCTAAATAGCGGATTTGTTGTACCAAATGCAGCGGGGTGGTATTAGTCAGACTCAGACGCGCTGTTTCGACACAAACAAAATCCAGATAACCCAAATCAGGTAAGTCTTTTAATGCCGCTGCTTTTTCACTCCATGGATTCCATAACACACTGGCATCATGGCCTTGCTGAGTGATATGTACAGCATTCTTTTCTTGTTTTAAGGTCAGCTCACCCGCTGTATCCAGATAAATCCTGTCTACTTCTGCGGTGAACTTCAGTTCAGGCTGTTGCTGCACAAAATGCGCACCAGCTTTTACTTTATCCAGATAATCTCCAGACAAGGTACTGACGGAAACCTGATGTACAGAATCCACCGTAAAATAGCTGTGTAATGCAGCTTGCTGTAACCCCTGATCCGAGTTTAGCGTCAGAGTTAATGCAGCTTCGGTTAACTGCAGAGTCAAACTTAAATAAGAAGGTGCGTTGGAATAAGGCAAAGTTTTGCTTTCTATACGCAATTCAATACTGACGGCTTTTTCTGTGACTGAGTGTTTCACTACTTGCCAGAGTTCAGTGCGCACTACACCGTGGTTCGGTAACTTTTGCGCGGCCGGATTAAATTCTAATGCAGCAGGGCCAAACCAAGGCCAACAGACAGGTACGCCACCACGTATAGCGCTGTTGTTCTGCCATACCGCTTGAGGTGACAAGTAAATTACATCCACAGTGGCTGTTGGTTGATAAGAGAGCAGGTGCGCACCATAGCTACTTATGACCGCTGAGGCCTCACCACAACGCAATACATAACAGGGTAAATCTGTCAGGTGTGCAAATCCACTTTGTTCAGAAATGCTGTTGCTTTTCATCTGTAGCTCTCAAATTCAACGGAAAGAAAAGGCGGCTCAAAAGCCGCCTCGTTCATAGTGAAATTAACTTACTTGGAAAATTTCATTAGTTCAACAGTGTTGTCCAGCATACGGTTACTGAAACCCCACTCATTGTCATACCAAGCCATCACTTTGACCAAACGGCCGTTTACACGGGTTTCACTGGCATCAAAGATAGATGACATTGGGTTGTGATTAAAATCAACAGACACTAAAGGCAGATCGTTGACAGCTAAGACCTGATTCATTGGGCTTTGTGCCGCAGCTTTACGGATAATGTCGTTTACTTCTTCGACCGTGGTGTTGCGACCGGCAATAAAAGATAAATCGACCAGTGATACGTTTAGCGTGGGCACACGAACGGCTAAGCCATCGAATTTACCTTTGAGTTCTGGAACTACTAGACCTACTGCGGCAGCAGCACCAGTTTGCGTAGGGATCATCGACATAGCCGCAGCGCGGGCACGACGTACGTCTGTGTGATACACATCACTCAAACGCTGGTCGTTAGTGTAAGCATGAATAGTGGTCATCAAACCTGATTCAATGCCTAAGGCGTCGTTTAATGGCTTAGCGATAGGAGATAAGCAGTTCGTGGTGCATGACGCGTTAGAAATAATGGTCATGTCTGCAGTGATGACATCATGGTTCACACCATACACTACAGTCGCATCCACATCTTTAGCAGGCGCAGAGATAATGACTTTTTTGGCACCCGCTGTTAAGTGAGCACCGGCGGTCTGACGGTTAGTGAACAGACCAGTACATTCCAGTACTACATCAATATTTAAATCTGCCCACGGCAGATTTGCCGGGCTGCGTTCGCTGAGGATCTGGATTTCGTCTTTGTTTACGAAAATAGCTTTGTCTGAGTGCTCTACGTCAGCGAAGAAAATACCATGCGCTGTATCATATTTAAGTAAATGGGCATTGATAGCGGCATCGCCCAAATCGTTGATGGCTACAACTTTGATGTCATAATTCTTTTTTGATTCATATAAAGCGCGTAAAACGTTGCGGCCAATGCGGCCAAAACCATTAATTGCTACACGAATTGTCATAACCTATCCCCAGACTGTAATTTAATTCTGTAATAAAATTACATTTTTTGTCATGATTTTCAAGTGCAAAAAAGTTATGCATTCGTATTTTGTTAATCCAGGTCTTGAATCTGGAGTAGACTGTGGTAGTTAATTTCCTCTAACCATTTACTTTTCCGAGCAAAAAGCGGGTCGCTGGAGCCTTTATGGACAAACAATTACTTTCTGATTTGATTGCCTTCACAGGAATAGAAACAAAATTTACCGATGCCTGGGGCAATCAAGCTGAAGTCGCAGAAAAAAATTTACTCAGCCTTCTATCTGCTCAGGGTTTTGCTACAGATAACGAAGCGCTGGCAAGAGAGCAATTAATTGAGCGCCAGCAAGACCATTGGGAACAAGTGTTAGATCCAGTGTCTGTGCAGCACTATGGCCAGGATATACAGATTCAATTAAAACTTCCTATCGCTCTTGCCAATACGGCTTTAGAGTTAGTCTTAACTACTGAACAGGGCAAATCTCATACCTTCTCCCTGACAGCAACAGACGATGCAGAGCTGAATCAGGTGATGGTCTTCGACGGAGAAGAATATCAGCAGTATCAATGGACCTTGCCAGTGTTGCTTGAACAGGGTTATCACTATCTGGCGTTGGTTTTGGGGGAGTTGGAATTTAAACAATCGCTGATTATCACTCCATCTTCGTGTTTCCAGCCTGTTGAATTTAAAAAGCAGAAACAATGGGGTGTATCAGTTCAGTTATATTGTGTTCGTTCCGAGCAAAACTGGGGCGTAGGAGACTTTGCGGATTTGCGTTTCCTGTTGGGGCATTTAGCAAAACAAGGTGCTGATTTTGTGGGTTTGAACCCCATTCACGCACTTTATCCAGCCATGCCGGAGTCAGCCAGTCCGTACAGCCCGTCGTCTCGTCGTTGGCTGAATATTATTTATTTAGCCGTGCCCGAAATGCTGGGTTTTGATCAATGCCAGCAGGTAAAACAGCTGGTCAATGCGCCAGGATTTCAGCAACAGTTGGCCGCTGCGCGTGCTGCAGACTGGGTTGACTACAGCGCTGTGACCCGTTTGAAACTGCCTGTGCTTAAGGCGTTGTATCATTGGTTTGTCGAGCACCAAGCTGAACATGCTGAATTGGCTCAGGCATTTTCTGTATTTAAACAACAATCTGGTGAAAGTTTATTACAGCTTGCCTTGTATGACGCCATTCATGCCCATTTAATCCAAAAAGATATGCATGCCTGGGGTTGGCCAGTGTGGCCGGAGGCCTGGCAAAGACCAGACAGCGAAGAAGTTTTAGCCTTTGCAAAAGCTCATGCGGATGAACTGGATTTTTACTGCTATCTGCAATTTATTGCCCGTGAACAACTGGCTAAAGCACAAGCTTATGCCAAAGAACAAGGCATGTTGTTAGGTTTGTACCGCGATTTGGCTGTAGGCGTCAGTGAAGCTTCTACAGAAATCTGGGGAAATCCGGACCTTTACTGCCGTGGCGCCAGTGTTGGTGCTCCACCTGATATTTTAGGGCCTAAAGGTCAGAACTGGGGTTTGCCTCCAATGCTGCCATATCAGATGTATCAGCAGGCCTACCGGCCTATGATAGATTTGTTCCGTGCAAATATGCAAAACTCTGGCGCTTTGCGGATTGACCACGTGATGGCGTTACTGCGTTTGTGGTGGGTTCCTAAAGGTGCAGAAAGTGCCGGTGATGGTGCTTATGTTTATTATCCCATCCAGGATTTATTAGGCATTCTGGCCCTTGAATCTCAGCGCCATCAGGTCGTGGTGATTGGTGAAGACTTAGGCACAGTACCAGATGGTATCCGCGAAATACTGGCAGCGTTTGGTATGTATTCCTATCGTGTGTTTTTCTTTGAAAAAGCAGAGGATGGTGGCTACGTTTCACCAGTTCATTATCCGGTGCAGGCAATGGCAACATTGACTACCCATGATATGCCAACTTTAATCGGCTATTGGCATTGTGGAGACTTAACTTTGGGCAAAGAGGTAGGTCTGTATCGTGAAGATCAATTACCAGCTTTATATCAGTCTCGTCATGAAGATAAACAAAAAATTCTGAACTCCTTGCATGGGCATCAGATGCTGGATCCAAACTTTAGTCACAATGTTGATCATGTGGGCATGAGCACAGAGCTGAGTTATGCCATACAGCGTCATGTAGCAAAAGGTGCGAGTCAGTTGCTTTGCCTACAACTGGAAGACTGGATGGAAATGACTCAACCTGTAAATATTCCGGGGACGAGTGAGGAGTATCCAAACTGGCGGCGTAAACTATCAATGACTCTGGAACAGCTTGCTGAGCAGGAGAGTGTCAACCGGTTACTGCGGGAGCTTACCCAACTGCGTCGCGGTTAACAGGCTTTATATTCAGCCATATCCCTAATATTCGCAGCCATAGAAAATTACTCAGCCTATGGCTTCAAATAATTCGGCTATAAAACTGCCATCACCCCATGGCAGTTTTAGTGTAATTTGTTATCTTAGAATTTAAGACGATAAAAAAATCAAAAGGATAGTTCATGTCCGTAACCCAGTTAGCTTCTGCCAGTTGTTCTACTCCTTTTTCTCTTTTATCCTGGCAAAAGGGACCCTCCAAAGGTCTAATGATCCGTGCCTATTTGCCTGATGCAGCTAAAGTGGAAGTCTTTGATTTTGCGACCCGAAAATCATTAGGTTTGATGGTTCATCAAGTTGTATTGCATGGTTTATTTCAGCTTGAGCTCCCCAGTAAACGCAAAACCAGCCCATATTTTTTCAAAATAGAAACGCCTCATCACCATAGCTATGAATTGGTCGATCCTTACCAGTTCCAAGACGAAGCTTATTACGCTGTGCATTTTGTCAACAGCAAGCCAGAGAATTTATATAAACAGCTAGGCGCTCAGTTAGTGGAAGTGGCAGTTGGGAAAAAGAAACTGAAAGCAACACGCTTTGCTGTTTATGCTCCAAACGCTTCTAGCGTCAGCTTAATTGGTGATATGAATCAATGGGATGGGCGACGCCATCCAATGCAGCGTACCCAATGTGGTCATTGGGTGCTGGTGATGCCTGACGTAGGGACTGGAGTTCGTTACAAATTTGAAATAAAAGATGCCTTTGGTAACTTGCTGCCACATAAAGCAGACCCTTTGGCGTTTGCGGCTGAACAGCATCCTTCTCATGCATCATTGGTTTATGACCACAGCAAATACCAATGGCAGGACCATCAGTGGCAGCAGCGCGACTTCGATCCTTATCATCAGCCGATCAGCATTTATGAATTGCACCTTGGCTCCTGGAAGCATAATCAACATGGTGAGCCCTTAACTTACAGCGAGCTTTCGCATGAGCTTATTCCTTATGTACTTGATATGGGCTATACCCATATCGAACTATTGCCTGTAATGGAACACCCGTATTCTGGTTCCTGGGGTTATCAACCGCTGGGTCTTTTTGCCGCAACGTCGCGTTTTGGGACTCCTGATCAGTTCAAAGCCTTCGTAGACGCCTGCCACCAGGCTGGCTTAGGCGTCATTCTGGATTGGGTACCGGCGCATTTCCCTGAAGATGCACATGGTCTGGCTCGTTTTGACGGCAGCCATTTGTATGAATACGAAGATCCTCGTCGCGGTTGGCACCCTGACTGGAACTCCTGTATTTACGACTACGGCAAAGATTATGTCCGGCAGTTTTTAGTGGCCAGCGCGCTGTTTTGGCTGGAGCATTTCCATATAGATGCACTAAGGGTGGATGCGGTAGCGTCAATGTTGTATCTGGATTACTCCAGGCGTGCAGGAGAGTGGGTGCCTAATATTGATGGCGGAAATCATAATTACGAGGCCATTAGTTTGTTACGTTGGTTAAATACTGAAGTGTATAGGCAATACCCCAAGGCAATGATGATTGCCGAAGAGTCAACGTCCTTTAATGGTGTGACCCGGCCTGTGGATTTAGGTGGATTAGGTTTTGGCTTTAAATGGAACATGGGATGGATGAACGATACCCTACGTTATATCAGTAAAGATCCGGCCTATCGTAAGTTTCATCATAACGATTTAACCTTTTCTATGGTCTATGCCTACAACGAAAACTTTATTTTACCTTTGTCGCATGATGAAGTAGTGCACGGCAAAGGTAGTCTGATTAATAAAATGCCAGGAGATGAATGGCAACAGGCTGCTAATTTAAGAGCTTACTACGCTTTTATGTTTGCCCATCCTGGTAAAAAACTTAACTTTATGGGAAATGAATTTGGTCAGGGTACAGAGTGGGACCACAACCAACAGCTGCCCTGGTTTTTACTGTCCTTCGAGAAACACAAAGGCGTACAACAACTGTTTCGTGATTTGAACCTGGTCTATAAAAGCTGCACTCCATTGCATCAGCTTGATCATGAAGCTCAGGGATTCCGCTGGATTAACTATCAGGATGCAGAACACAGTACTTTAAGTTTCTATCGCTTAGATCAACAAGGTCAGGCTGTGTATGTCGTCAGCAACTTTACCCCTGTGCCGCGCAGTGGCTTTCGTTTGTCTGTAGCAGAACAAGGTGAATACGAAGTGATTCTCAACACAGACAGTGAATATTATTGGGGCAGTAATTATCCGGTTGGGGATTATTTACCTGCGGTCCCGGCAGCTGCTTTTGGTTTGAATTTTATGGTTCAACTTGACTTGCCGCCTCTGTCTACTTTGTACCTGAGAAGAAAAGAACAGTGATCTCTAAAACTGAAGTGAATGCCGAATGGATAAGTGGTGTAGGAAAAGCCTATCCACTGGGACCGACTAAGGTAAGCGAGCATTGCTGGAATTTTTCAGTCTATGCGCCTGATGCTTCTTCACTTTGGCTTTGCCTGTTTTGTGCAGATACAGAAGAGCCTTTAGCCGAAGTGCAATTTTTCGCCCGAACCGGGGAGATCTGGCATTTAGAGTTAGACGGCATAGAACCAGGAACTCTGTATGGCTTGCGGGCTGAAGGCGTATGCCATGCCAACTCAGGTTTAGTATTTGACCGCAACAGGTTGTTGATTGACCCTTACGCCAGACAATTGAACAGAGCCCTGGTCTGGAACGAAAGGCTTTACCAGGTTCACAGCCATTATATGGTGCCCAAAGCTGTATTAACCAGTTCAGATTTTGATTGGCAGGGCACGGTAAAACCAGCTATACCCAGAGAAAAAACCATAATTTATGAAGCTCATGTCAAAGGCATGACCAAGTTGCATCCAGAAGTGCCAGAGCTACAGCGTGGTAAGTATCTGGGCATGTGTCACCCTGCTGTTATAGCGCATCTGAAAGACTTAGGTATCACAACGATACAACTGTTACCCGTTGCCAGTTTTATGAGTGAGCCGAGGCTAGAGAAACTAAAATTGAGTAACTATTGGGGTTACAACCCTATCAATTTTTTCGCGCCTGACGCCCGCTATCAGACAGATGATGCCGTCACAGAATTTAAAGAGTTGGTTCGGACTTATCATCAGCACGGCCTGGAAGTGATTTTGGATGTGGTGTTCAACCATACGGCAGAGGCGGAAGATTACCGACTTAGTT
>NZ_JAIWOI010000299.1 GCF_020217005.1 Rheinheimera sp.
TCAGAGGTTTGGCTAACCGGCAATATTACCTTTTTGAAAATCATGCTGATATCACGGACTATCAGCATAATTGCAATTACAGCGGTTGTGGTAACACCCTCAACGTAGCCCATCCTATGACCCAGCGTTTGGTATTAGATGCATTACGCTACTGGGCCACAGAAATGCAGGTAGATGGTTTTCGTTTTGATCTGGCAGTTACTTTGGCCCGTGAGCACAAGAGATTTGACGCTTATGCCACTTTCTTGCAGGTGGTAGCTCAGGACCCTGTGTTAAGTCAGCTCAAACTTATTGCTGAACCTTGGGATTTAGGTCCCTTTGGTTATCAGTTGGGACAG
Source organism: Rheinheimera sp. (assembly GCF_020217005.1). GTDB lineage: Bacteria > Pseudomonadota > Gammaproteobacteria > Enterobacterales > Alteromonadaceae > Pararheinheimera. The sequence continues at coordinate 339 of NZ_JAIWOI010000299.1, forward strand.
TTTCCTGCTCATTGGTCCGAACTGAATGACAAATTCAGAGATACATTCAGAGCATTCTGGCGTCAGGATCCCGGCCAACTGCCCGATTTTGCTACACGTTTATTAGGCTCAAGAGATATTTTTCAAAAGCATCATAAACCTGCCTGTTGCAGCGTAAACTTTATCAGTTATCACGATGGCTTTACTTTGCATGATATGGTGAGTTACCAGGATAAACACAATTGGTTAAATGCGGAGCAAAACCGCGATGGACACGGGCATAACCTGAGCTTGAACTACGGTATTGAAGGCTACAGTAGTGACGAGGATATTCTGTACAAAAGATTCCGCCATAAGCGGAATCTGGTGGCGAGCCTGATGTTAAGTCAAGGCATAGTACACTGGCTCGGAGGCGACGAATTAAGTCAAACCCAGCAGGGTAATAACAATGCCTATTGTCAGGATAATGAAATAAGCTGGTTGCATTGGGAACTGGATTATCAAGCGAGCCAATTTCTGTTGTTTGTGAAAAAAATGATAGGCATCCGGCAAGAGTTTAGTTGTTTACAGCAGTTATCACTATTGGATGATCAATACCAGTTGCATGGCGATAAACATCAGGTGAACTGGTATTTAGCTGATGGCAGTATCAAGCAGGATGAGCACTGGACAGATCCTTATAAAAGCAACTGTGTTTTTGTGATTGAACATTTAAAAGATCATCAGGCCATGCTGGTAATTATCAATGCCAGTGATCAACCGCTCCAGGTTGATTTACCGAAAAAGAGCTGGAAATTGTTGCTTGATACTCATTTTATTACGGGAGAACCGCTGGAAAATGCAGCAACCCGAACCAGGTATTTGCAAAGCGAACGATCTTTATCCATTTGGTCTTGAGTTTTTTCAGCTGAGCTTTTTCTTTATGTTAAGTTTTCCAGTATAATCGCGGCCACTTTTGCAGTGCCGGATTTTAAAAGGAAAATCAAATGTCTGAGACATCCGTATTATGTGATATAGGTTTTGTCGGCGCAGGTGTGATGGGGAAAAACCTCATTTTAAATCTGGCTGATCACGGTTACAGGGTTGCCGCTTTTGATTTAGACCACAAAAAACTGGAAGCTGTTATAGCTCAGGATAAAGCCGAGCGTGGCGATAAGCCAGCCCGGGTCATTAGCTGCAGCTCCTATACAGAACTTCTATCGCGCTTATCTTCTCCTCATTTAGTTATTTTATCTGTGCCAGCTGGCAAGCCAGTGGATGATGTCTGTTTAAAACTGATTGATGCCGGTATTCAAGCGGATGACATTATTGTGGATACAGGCAACAGTCTGTGGACAGATACGGTTCGTCGTGAAAAACACTACGAAGGAAAATTCATTTTCTTCAGTACTGCGGTGTCAGGTGGTGAAGTAGGGGCCCGTTTTGGTCCTTCACTGATGCCTAGTGGTGATCCTTACGCCTGGACTCGTATTGAGCCGATTTGGCGTGCCATAGCCGCTAAAGTAGATCCGACTACAGGTCGTCCGCTGGAGCGGCATGAACCTGGCAATCCGGTTACAGAAGGTGAGTCCTGTGCCACCTACATTGGGCCAGGTGGCTCCGGTCACTATGTAAAAATGGTACACAATGGCATTGAATACGCCGATATGCAGCTGATTTGTGAAGTTTACCAGGTGATGCGTGATGCTCTGGGTATGAGTGCTCAGCAGATTTCCGACGTTTTTAAGGAATGGAATCAGGGTATTTTAAACAGCTATCTGATGGAAATCAGTGCCGAAGTTTTGGCGACTAAAGATTCGGAAACTGGTTTGCCTCTGGTTGATGTGATTCTGGATAAGGCCGGACAGAAAGGTACCGGGCTTTGGACTGCAGTCAGTAGTCTGGAATTAGGTTGTCCAGCGCCTACTATCAGTGAAGCCGTTTTTGCCCGCTCTATGTCAACGTTAAAAGAGCAACGGGTACTGGCATCCACTTTGTTACAAGGCCCTGTGCGTGAACATTGCACTAACCAAACTGCAGAGCAGATGATTAAGCAATTACACGACGCACTCTACTGTGCGAAAATTTGTGTTTATGCTCAGGGTTTTGATTTAATGAAAACCGCTGCTGCAGAACATGGCTGGCAGTTAAACTTTGCTGAGATTGCTAAAATCTGGCGTGCCGGTTGTATTATCCGGGCGGTGTTTTTACAGTCCATCACGGAAGCTTACGAACGGAATGACGATTTAGAAAACCTATTGTTGGACCCGTTTTTCTCCAAGCAGATTTCTGTCAATCAAATGAACTGGCGCCGTGCTGTGGCCGAAGCTGCAATGACGGGAATTCCTGTCTCTGCTTTAAGTTCAGCACTGAGTTATTACGACTCGTACCGCACAGCGGTATTACCAGCTAATTTGTTACAGGGGCAACGGGATTATTTTGGTGCTCATACCTTTGAGCGCACGGACAAAGCCAAGGGCAAAACTTTTCACGTCGACTGGAGTCATACTGACAGGCCGATGCAAAAAATTAAATAACAAAAAAGCCCCTGTTGGGGCTTTTTTTTACCGTTCGCCAATTTAGGGGGAGCTAATGAAAAAAACTGAACAAGAGTGGCGTCAGTTGCTGAATGACGAACAATACAGAGTGACGAGGCAAAAAGGTACAGAGTATCCATTCAGTGGCATCTTACTTCATAACAACGAGACAGGTAGTTACCATTGTGTCTGCTGTCAGCAGCCGTTGTTTGACTCTGCTGACAAATTTGACTCAGGCTGCGGCTGGCCTTCTTTTAGCAAAGCTATTAAGGGGCAGGTGAAATACGAAAAGGATACTTCTCACGGTATGAATAGAATTGAGATTCTATGTCAGCAATGTGACGCTCATTTAGGTCACGTCTTTGACGACGGCCCGGCACCGACCGGGCAACGTTATTGTGTGAATTCAGTGTCTTTACTTTTTAATCCGGACGTTAAAACTTCGGCGGAGTAAAATGCCCCAATAACAGCTGAGCTTGAGTGTGCTCGGCTGTTTCTTTAATTTTTTCGTGATCAAGCTGCGCCTGATCCAGATAAATTTTCAGTTCCTGCAATTCTACGTTAAACGCGCCACTCTGCTGGGCTAGCAAAGCCCAATGGTATGAACTGGCATAGTCTTTTTTCTTATAAAACATAGTCGTAAGTGATGCAAATATCTCTGGATCAACTTTGGGTTCTGCCGGATAAAGCTCCAGGGCGTGATGCAGCAGCTCGATACTTTTTTCTCTGTCTCTTTTACTGTAATAGCTGACTAAGGCCAGTTGCAGCTCAGGTGTTTCGAGCTGCTTATTTTGTTCTGCCTGCAAAAAACGTTGCAGATGGCTGTCGCTTTTATTCCTGGACCAATGGTAATACAGCAGATGCGGGTCATCTGAACTGACGGTTTCGTCACTCAAACGCTTTATTTCTTTCAGGCTGGTCATATAACCAAGCATTCGGGTACTGGTTTTTTCCTTGAGCTTTATGTGTTCAATGCCTGCGGCCAATTCAATGCATTTTGAATACTTTTCAAAATCAAGGAGTAACTGGTATTTGTTTTTATCCGAAGGCAAGTGTTTCTCTTGATAGCGTTGCATGATCAAATCACGACGCTGCAAATTACAATGCGAATCATCATTCAGGTCAGTGCAAAGCCCGGGTTCTTTTTCGCATACAGCGCGCAAGGTTAGCTCGCCTTCCGAACAAGCGCTCAAAATAAATACACTCAGGGTTAACGCAAGATATTTCATAAGTTTCTCATCAGACTCTTCTGTGATCAGCATAACGAAGAATTAAGAAAAAATCTTTTTGTAATTCTTGTCGTAGTATTACATGTTCAATTACAATGCGCCTGCCTCAATGTGGCGATGACCACAGGCACACCTCTGAACCTACAAGACGTAAAAGGCGAAACCATGACTCTATCACATGAAGAACAGTATCAACGCAGCTGGCAGGAACGTCAGGAGTATGCTGAAAACATGCAACCTATCATAGGTCGCTTGTACCGTAATAAAGGCATTGAAGTTGTGGTTTATGGTCGTCCTTTGGTCAATGCGACTACGATCGACATCATTAAGGCGCATAAAACAGTCGAACGTTTTGAACATCAGAAATTAAGATTAAGGGAAAGCTTTCCGATTCTAGAAGCTATTTCGACCATGGAATTAGCTCCAGGCCGCGTAGACATTGGCAAACTGGCTTTCGCCTACCTGTATAAAAACGCCGGTGAAGGCCAGAGCTTAGAACAGTACCTGGAAAAACAGTTAAATGAAATATTACATCGCGACGATCAAATTAAGCCAGTTGATGTAGTGCTCTACGGTTTTGGTCGTATAGGTCGCTTATTAGCCCGTTTAATGTTGGAACGGTCAGGTCCGAGCAGTAAGTTGCGTTTAAGAGCTATTGTGGTGCGTGGAGGCCGAAAAGGCGATCTGGAGAAGCGAGCCAGTTTGCTGCGTCGCGATTCTATCCACGGTCCTTTTAACGGCAGCATTACAGTAGATGAGGAAAATGGCGGTATTAAAGCTAACGGCACTTTTATCAAAGTGATTTATGCCGATTCTCCTGAGCTGGTGGATTACACTGCTTATGGTATTCATGATGCGTTAGTGGTCGATAACACCGGTATATGGAAAGACGACAAAGAACTGTCTATACACTTTAAATCAAAGGGCGCAGCAAAAGTACTACTGACAGCGCCGGCAAAAGGCGAAGTTCACAATGTGGTCTATGGCGTGAACCACAGCATGATCCAGCCGGCTGATCGCATAGTATCAGCTGCAAGTTGCACTACGAACGCTATTACGCCAGTACTGAAAGCACTGAATGATGAGTTTGGTATTAAAAATGGCCATGTTGAAACTGTGCACTCCTACACCAACGACCAGAATTTGATCGACAACTACCACAAAGCTGAGCGTCGTGGCCGAGCTGCACCTTTAAACATGGTAATCACTTCAACTGGAGCTGCCAGTGCGGTAGCCAAAGCTTTACCTGAATTAAAAGGCAAGCTAACGGGTAATGCGATTCGGGTACCAACTCCAAATGTGTCTATGGCGATTTTGTCACTGAACCTGAATAAGGCAACAAACAGGGAAGAACTAAATAACTATCTGCAAAAAGTGGCGTTGTTTTCCGAGTTACAGGACCAGATCGACTTCACCAGCTCTACTGAAATTGTTTCCAGCGACTTAGTGGGGTCCCGTTATGCCGGCGTGGTCGACTCTCAGGCAACAATAGTTCAGGATGATCGTTGTGTACTTTATGTATGGTACGACAACGAATTTGGTTACAGCACTCAGGTCATCAGGGTAATGAATGAAATGGCTGGTATTAAGTACCCGACTTTACCCATTAGTAAATAGATTGACAGACTATAAGAGGCCGCCTGAGTGCGGCCTTTTGTTTTTTTTACCCGCCCAAAAATATGCGTCGCGGCTGAACAGTCAGAGATTTAATGATATGATGCTGCTTCCGTTAAGACAGTCTTTAGGCTGCGCCTGTACTCTAACCAAGTGGATATGTTATGAAAATTACCTGTAACTTTGACAGCGGTAATATCGAAGTCATTAAAGCTGAAGAACCGTCAGATATTCAGCTGGCAATACGCAAAGACCACAATTCAGATTTCTATCAATGGTTCCATTTCCGTCTACATTCTCAAAGCACAGAACCTCATACTATTCGAATAGTGAATGTTAAAGATTCAGCTTACCCTGACGGCTGGAAAGGCTATCAGGCTGTAGCATCCTACGACCGCCAGACCTGGTTCCGGGTAGAGACCCAATTGGTGAACGACGAGTTGGTGATTAGTCATTACCCTGAAGCCGAATCAGTTTATTTTGCTTACTTTGCTCCTTACAGTTATGAACGGCACATGGATTTACTGCATTCAGCGCAAAGCTCTGGTTTGGCGCAAATCTTTGAGTTGGGCCAAACTTTGGATGGCCGTGATATGAGTTTGTTGGTCGTAGGTGAACCTACAGATGGCAAGAAAAAAATCTGGATTACAGCACGCCAACATCCCGGCGAGTCGATGGCTGAATGGTTTGTCGAAGGCTTGTTAGACCGACTGCTGGATGAAGACGATGCGGTTGCCCGCACTTTGCTGGAAAAAGCGGTATTTTATATAGTGCCAAATATGAATCCGGACGGTAGCGTACGGGGTCATTTAAGGACCAATGCGGCTGGTGTGAACTTAAATCGGGAATGGCAAAACCCAAGTTTAGAAAAAAGTCCTGAAGTTTATTTAGTTCGCCAGCAAATGCTAGAAACTGGTGTTGATATGCTGTTGGACGTGCATGGAGATGAAAATCTGCCTTATAACTTTGTTGCAGGAGCTGAAGGCATACCTTCATATGATGCGAAACTGCAGCAGTTAGAAACCGTGTTTAAACAGGCGCTGTTATTAGCAACACCTGAGTTTCAGACAGAATTCGGTTACGATCTGGATGCTCCAGGCGAAGCCAACCTGACAATAGCCTCCACTTGGGTTGCAGAACAGTTTAAGTGTTTGTCTTACACGCTTGAGATGCCATTTAAAGACAATGCTAACTTACCGGACATAGACTTCGGTTGGTCTGATGTTCGCTCAATGAAACTAGGACAAGACAGCTTAGTGGCAGTGTTGGCTGTCGTTGATCAATTACGCTGAGTTGACCGTATTCGCAGATAGTGCAAGCCAGTCTGGGCTGGCTTGCAAACTTGTTCTTTTGCTTTATAGTGCGCCATAACTTTCAGAGGGTTTTACTATGGCAATTATTTCCTGCCCACGTTGCGCAAAAAAAATTTCGGATAAAAGCCAAAATTGTCAGCACTGTCAGTTAGATATGACTGGCATGTCAGCAGAGAGAAAATATCATTTAGCCATTGAAGCAAGAGATAAAAAGATGCAGGGCGCCCTAAATCAATCCATGCTGGCTTTGATTTTGTTTTTGGCTGGCTTCTGTTTTCTCTATTTTTGGGCTCTGGAGCCTGAAGGCTATGAAGCTATTGTTTCCAAAGGCATGATAGCTATGGGGTTCCTGTGGTACATCTATGCCCGTGCCCGTCTGATTTATTTAAAGCGAAAAAACTAATATGGATTTTAAAGCTCTTGTAATGGCTATGTCGCCAGACACTTATCAATCTTTGTTAGAGAGGGTAGCGACAGGGCGCTGGGCTGATGGTGTAACTATGTCAGAGGCTCAAAAATCATACACTCAACAACTGGTGATGGCCTATCAGGCCTATGTACTCAAATCGACAGAACCCTATACCATTGGTGCTGATGGTCAGATGGTCGTCAAATCCAAAGCTGAAATGAAAAAACAATTTCCCCAGGACTCTTCAATAGCAAGGTTTGCGCATGATGATCTTTAAACGTTGGTTTGCGCCTAAATGGCAACATAAAGACGCAGCAGTACGACAACAGGCAATTGCCGGGTTAAATGCAGATGCCCAGCACAAAGAAATTTTGCATGAATTAGCCTTTAATGATGGCCACGAAGCCGTGCGTCGCGCCGCGTTAGAAAAGCTTAATGAGTTTTCCTTATGGTGGCAGGCAAGTAAACAGGATAACGCAGATCGTTTAAAACACTATGCAGAGACTCAACTGGTCCAGATGATTCTGGACAATCGTATTTCAGCACCGTTAAAACGTCAGTTTATTGAAGAGTGCCACAGAAGTAGCATTTTAGAGAAGTTAGCTCTGACTGAATCTGACGCAGAGATCCGTTTTGCACTGATTATGCGTCTGAAGAAAAACGACCTCATTTTGGCTAACTTACAACAGGATGTTCTGAGTCTGGAGCAAAAACGTCAGCTTCTGGCCCTCATTACTGAACCCAAGCAGTTAGAAAAACTTAGCAAACAATTAGCTGAGCCTTTAGCCAGCGAGTTGAAATTGCAGCTACAACAGCAACAGCAAGCCAAAGATAAGCCTGTTCAGGTACGCAAAGTGGTTAACTTGCTGTTGGCGAAATTAAACTCGGTGCGCGAACGCGGCGATTTAGCCCAGATGCAGCAAAAATGGCAGCAATACCAACAAGAATGGGACGCTGTGCAGTCAGACCTGACCCTGCTGGATGATGCCGAGGATTTGATTCAAAAATATAATAAAATCAATTCGCTTACAGAAGCTTCCTGGGCGCCACTGTTAAAAGAACAACAACAGAAGTTGGAGCAACAACAAAAACTTGAGGCGATGAAAAAACAGCAACAAGGTTTTGAATCACAACTTGGCACATTACAACAACAGTTGGCGGTGTTGATGTCGGAAGGAAGGTTGGATGAAACTGACCACCTGGCTGCACAGGTGGCTGCTTTACTTGACCAGTTGACCCAAAGTGAGCTGACCGCTACTGTTAAGGCCGGATTGCAAAAAGCCATCATTGCGTTTGATCGTCAATTACAGCAATTGCCTGTTCAGGCCGAACAATTATTTAAATTAACCCGACTATTGGCGGATTGGTCAGCGGCTAGTGTGCCTGAGGATGCTACACAGTTTCAGCAAGTGGAAGCCAAATATCTGCAGTGGCAACAAGAGTGGAATAAAGGCCGCAAAACCTTAGGCGCTATGTTGCCAGAAAGTTTAGCCGAAGCTCAGCAGCAATTAAACGCACAGTGGCAGCCTCTGATGACTGAATTCGCTGTTCAGGCGGATAAAAATATGAAGTCTGTTCGCTCAAAATTGACAGAGTTCAGACGTTTATATGAAGCAGGGCGCTATAAAGTTCTGTTTGGTCTGTTTAAAGGTATCCAACAAAGTTATGGAGAATTAACCCCGGCTCAGCAACAACAGCTGACCAAGGATTACCAGGCGGCTGAGGTGCAACTGCAGCAGTTAAATGAGTTACAAAACTATATAGCCACGCCTCGTAAACAAGAACTGGTTGCTCAAATGCAGGCTTTGGCTCTGGCCACTGATGTAGAAGCGCCGCAACGCGCAGAGCAGGTCAAACTGGCCAGAGCCACCTGGCAAACATTAGGCCGGGCTGACGAGGCTCTGGAAGCAGAGTTAAATCAGGCATTTAACCTTGCCTGCGAGCAAGCCTTTGCACCATGTCGCGATTACTTCGCTGCATTGGACGAACAGCGTAAACAAAATGCACTGATTAAACAGCAGATCCTGGCTGATTTAGCCGCTATGCTGGATAAATCTATGGACAAAGGCTTTGACAGTCAACTGACTGCTTTACAAAAGAGCTGGCGTGACAGCGGTCCTACAGAATCAGCGCTTTATAAAGAACTTTCGGCTCAGTTTAAAACTCTGGTTGATCAGCTCAAAGCTCGCGTTCGCGCTCAACATGCACAACACTTAGCTGAAAAACAGCAGTTAATTTTAAAGGCCCAACAGTTATTGACACTATCTGTCGATGAAGCTGTGGCAGGTGCTAAAAAATTACAGCAAGACTGGAAACAAATCGGTTTTGCCGGAAAAACCGACCAGCAACTCTGGTCTGAGTTCCGTTTGGCGTGTGATCAGATCTTTGCCAATAAGACGGCTGCAAAACAACAGCAGGAACAGCAATGGACTGAGCAACAGCAGCTTGCTGAAACTCAATTCGCTGAAGTCACAACTTTGTGTGCTCAGGCTGTTACTCTGTCAGAATTGCATGCTGGTCAAAGTGCATTAAAAGCGCTGGAACTGCCTGCCAAATCTGGCTTGTTACAGCAAAAGCAGCAGTTGTTAGCCGAAGTACAGCAGAAAATCGAGACATTGGAACACTCAGCGTTTAATGCCAGTTATCAGCAACTGTTTGCTGCGCTTGAACAAGCTGATGTGACAGCTGATGCTATTCCTGCGCGTTTTCGCGAAGACTTTGCTAAAGGTCAGGAGCAGCAGTTGACTCGCGCGCAGTTAACAACGGCCATTGAGCTTATCAGTGGCAAAGACTGTGTTGCGGCTGATAAAGCACAAGTGCAACTGCAACTTTTGTCTGATAAACACAATACTGGCACAAGTTTGACTGTAGATGCTTTATTAAAACGTTGGTTAAGTTTTGGCGTTGTAAAAGTAGAAGAGCAGGGCTTAGTGCAACGTTTAAAAGCAGTATTTGCGTAAAGCAAATGCTGCATACGAAAAAGCCAGCGAAAGCTGGCTTTTTTATGTTGAAACACAGCGCTTTTAAAGCGTTAACTCACCACGCAAACTTTGTTGCATAAAAAGCCTTACCTGCTCGGTGTTTAAAGGTTGACTGAGCAAATAATGCAGTTTGGTTAAGGTGGCTTCCAGTGTCATATCGTAACCGCTGATCACACCGCAGGCTCGAAGTGCATTACCAGTGGCATATCCCCCCATATTCACTTTGCCTTTAAAACACTGGGTGCAGTTAACGATAATAGTGCCGCGTTTAGAGGCTTCCGTTAGGGCGTCCAGTAATTCTGTTTGCTGTGGCGCATTACCTACACCGTAAGATTTAATGATCAATGCTTTGATCGGAGCGGCTGCCATATTTTTTATCACTTCAGCACTAATACCCGGATACAGTGTCACCACGCTGATCGGCTGAGGGGTGATTTGCGCAACTTTTAATGCTTTGGTCACAGCGGTAGAAGCCAGATGCCCTGCGATTAAATTGATATGAATACCTGCTTCAATCAGCGGAGAAAAGTTCGGAGAAGCAAAGGCGTCGAAGCCATCCGCGTCCGCCTTTGTTGCTCTGTTGCCTCGGAAAAGCTTGTTGTTAAAAAACAGGGCTACTTCGGCAATTGGATAATAAGCGGCAAGATATAACGCATTAAGTAAATTCACCTGACCGTCCGAGCGCAACTGGGCTAGGGGGATTTGTGAACCCGTCACTATGACCGGTTTAGCTAAATCTTCCAACATAAAAGACAAGGCCGAAGCCGTGTAGGCCATGGTATCTGTGCCGTGCAGCACAACAAAACCGTCGTAGTCGGCATAATGGCTTTGTATATCTGTGGCAATTTCTAACCAATGTGCGGGAGTCATATCTGAGGAGTCTATGACTGGATGATATTCGTGGATATCAAATTCCGGCATTTCTGAGCGATAAAACTCAGGCATGCTTTTGACTGTATCGGATAAAAAGCCGGGCACCGGTACAAAACCATTGCTGGATTGCTGCATACCTATAGTTCCGCCCGTGTAGGCGACATAAATTCGTTTTTTATTCATGACAGAGAAGGTCCTGATCTGTTGTAGCGCTATTGTAATCAACAGCGGCAGGGCTGTCAGTTTTTGTTCAGTTTAATCTTCGCTAGCTCAGTTATTTAAGCTCTAATAGCGCGGAAATGAGCAGAAAATTAGCAAAAAGTAATCACTTTGCACAAATGCTGAGCAAACGGATTAAAAGCGAGAGAAAAGCACTTTACAAAAAAAGTCGGGGCACCTAATATGACGTCCAACGCGGAGGGGTGGCAGAGCGGTTTAATGCACCGGTCTTGAAAACCGGCGAAGGTTAATAGCCTTCCGAGAGTTCGAATCTCTCCCCCTCCGCCA